>JBJKYO010000081.1:0-21687 GCA_045561015.1 Longimicrobiales bacterium
CTGAGTTTAGCCTGACCGCTTTGACTTCTCCTAAAACCAATCCTCCTGCATCACCCAGATCAACTTCTTTGAAAAGCTCACACTCAAAGACTGCCGGACAATTAGCCACATAGGGAGCATTTACCTTATCAGCAATGCCAACAGGAAGATCAGTTCTTTCGAACTCGTCTTGATCTGGAGAAAAATCTGCTGAAGTCTCGTTCATTTGAGCAATTTGAACTTCAGTAACAATGTTCACACAGAATGCTTTTTGGTCCAATATATTTCGCAAAGAATCTTTAGGATTCCCCATCCGATTTCCTATAGAAACACTAATCAACATAGGAGATGCTGCCACTGCAGAAAAAAAGCTGAAAGGTGCCAAATTCAAAACACCGTCGATTGCATAAGTGGAAACCCAACCTATCGGCCTCGGTACAACCAAAGACGTCAGTAACTGGTATCGGTCTAGGCCTGACACTTCATCGGTATCAATAATTCTATGCTCAACTGAACCTGAGGATTTTTTCAAATCAAGACCCCCCTGGAAGGCTTAAAACCTGACCTGGAACAATCCGATCACCTCTAATCCTGTTAGCTTCTTTCAACTCAGAAACACTCGTCCCGTAAAAACGAGCAATTCTCCAAAGCGAATCTCCGTTACGAACAATATGGGTTGATCCTGTTCGGCTGGAACTACTAAGTAATCTTTCGACATATCCGCCATACTGATCAGGGAAGACGGCCACATGAAAATGGGGAGGCCGTCTCTCTCTTGTAGCTTCTAATACACCTGCTTCTTCCAGATAGAGCAGTGTGCTTTCCAGCCAATTCCTGCACACAGATGAATTACTCCTCCGAAAGTCTACGGCCATCCCAGTCGGATGAACTGACAGGGAAGAAGCATTTCTCGGTTGACTGTTAGTGGGACGAGTCAAACTTGTCACTACTAATTTTTCTCCACATGCGCTTCTATATTGCGCGCTGAGTCTCTCTATGAAGAGTTTGACTTCAGGCCTGCTATAAGGAAAAGAAACGTCGTGTATTGTATAATTCAGTCCATCCCTCACTGGAACCAAGTAACCAGCATCGACGAAACGAAGTACCTGTTCACCAGTCTGTAAAAAAGTAAAATCGTGCTCTTTGGCTGTTTGATAGGCCCGATTCACTGAAGATCCTGAACCCCTTAAAGTCTGTGCCTGCAAGTGTGAACCACTCAATACGAAAAGCAAACCCAACAATAAGAGACAACCTTTCTCCCTACTCGTTGCTCCCAAACCAACTGACCAGGAAGAGTGCCAATTAAATTCTTTTCTGAGTCTCTTCATAGATCCCAAAGATCTCCGACTTTAATTCCACACAAAAGTTATCTGGTTTGCGAATACTTCTCTGACACCTCACTCCAATTGACGACATTCCAAAAAGCATCCAAATAATCAGGCCTTCTATTCTGATAATTGAGGTAATAAGCATGTTCCCAAACATCGACTCCAAGAATTGGCACACAATTACAAGAAATTGGACTATCCTGGTTGGCGGTGGCCATTACCTGCAATTTACCATCTGGATCCACGACTAACCAAGCCCAACCTGATCCAAATTGAGTAGCTGCTGCTCCAGAAAAAGATTGTTTAAACTCGTCAAAAGAACCGAAAGATTCGCTCAACAGGTCAGCCATTTCTTCTGTAGGACGATTGGAACCACCTGGAGCCATTATTTCCCAAAATAATTTATGATTAACAAACCCTCCTCCATTATTGCGGACTGCAGCTCGTATGCCCTCTGGAAGTTCGCCTAGCCTGCCGAGCAACTGTTCCCCGGAATGACCATGCAATTCTGGGTGATGTTCGAGGGCCGCATTCAAATTATTTGTGTATGCCTGATGATGTTTCCCATGGTGTATCTCCATGGTCCTGCCGTCAATGTGAGGCTCTAAAGCATCTGTGGCATAGCCCAACTCGGGCAATTGAAAAGGATACCCCATTCTGTCTCCTAGTTATTTGGTGATCTCGTGTCTTATGCATACTCAATCCGACATTCCAATTCAATGAACAACAATAATATAATTTTATGGCACTTCTAACCCCTCTTTAGTTCTGCAAGATAATGTCCTTGATCACCTTGCCAAATTACGTCGGTCAAAAGGCCTAAATTACCAGAGATTTTCGCTAGTAGCTCCGGGGCTACAAAAAGCTGAGGAAACACCTCTCCCACCTGACCTTTAAACTCCAATTGATAATGTAATTCTCCCACAAATTCTTGATTTACCTGTTCATCCAAATCACCAACCAATCTTAAATCTGTTGAGTCCATGATGATTATTCCGTCCTCAGTTGTTCTGGAAAGACAGGACCTAAGAAGATGTTCCAATCCCACGATAGTTCCCGCTAACATAGAGCCATTCATAAGCAACAAAATGGTGTCATAGTCAAGATCGTTTTTCGAAAGATCTTCTAAACGTCCTACCCTGGTGTCCTTGACCCCTCTGTCCTTCATTATGCGAACTGCACCTGGAAGCAACTCTAGAGAGGTGACTTGATGGCCCCTTTTTTGAAGCACCAATCCATGTGCACCAACCCCAGCACCAACATCCAACACTCTCTGTCCGCATCGTCTCAAAGCAATCAATTCCCAGTCCTCAAAACCCTCCTCACCCCGAAAAAATACAGAAGGATATATTTCCTCAGGATCACTGAAATCGTTCCGGATCGTAATCGCAGAATCTTCTCCAGAATCGTAATACCTCATCAAAGCCAATTCTAAAGGCCGCCATGACTCGGCAAGGTCGAGACTGATAATGTGTTCTTCCTTTGGGAGTGATTAATCGTTCATCCAGGGTTTTCTTTCAAAATAATCGTCAGTCAATTCCTTAATTTTCCCAGAGAGTAATATCAAGGCGAGAAGATTTGGCAGAATGACTATACCGAGTGCGATATCTCCCATCGTCCAAGCAAGATTCAGAGCCACGTTCGCCCCTACAAAATGCATCGCTATATACATCATCTTATAGGGGAAAATAGCTCTTGTCCCGAATAGGTAATTGGCACACCGATCGCCGTAGTAACTCCAAGCAATGGCTGTTGAGATTCCGAAGAGGAATACCGAAAAAATAACCACGTAGTGTCCCCAGTCACCTAAAGGAGCCAAGCCTTTTCTGAAAGCCTGCATAGTCAATGGAGCACCACTCTCTACCGCCATTCCCCAAAGAGAAGTGGAGGTAGTGCCATCTTCTCCGACTGCTTCGCCAGTCCCAGGGCGAACAGAGCCAGTAAAACCAAGAGTCATTTCTTCATCAGTGTACAGCTTGTCAACCTTGACCTCATGCCACCCTACGAAAGTGCTTGTGCCTTCAACATACTGACCCTCCTGGATCATTATTTCTCCAGGATCTTGAACCCCTATATAACCAGTTTCCTGGTCTCCAGAAACCCAAATCACATCGCCTTCACCTAGCGTAATTTCAGTCGGAATGCGTTCGTCATAGACTCCAGTGATGATAATGACTAAAGCGGTCATCGTAACAATAACAATGGTGTCTATGAAAGGTTCCAGAAGAGCCACGACTCCTTCCGAAACGGGTTCTTCTGTTTTTGCAGCTGCATGTGCAATAGGAGCTGAACCTTGGCCGGCTTCATTTGAAAACAATCCTCTTTGGCATCCATACATCATTGTAGTTAGAATCGCACCAACACCAGTTCCGGCTATTCCCGCAGTAGGATTGAATGCTTCTGTGAAAATAGCTGCGAAAGCAGGTCCTACAGCACCTAGATTCATCATGATTATCACCAGGGCCCCCAGAACGTAGACAGCTGCCATGAATGGAGCCAAGATGCCTGTAATTCGGCCGATTCGGCCGATTCCTCCCAGGACTACTGCGCCTACTATGCTTACTGTGATCAATCCCGTGATCCACTGAGGTGTACCGAAAGCTGTATTCATAGTATCGGATACTGTGTTTGCCTGAATGGCATTACCAGTAAGGAAAGCAGTGAATCCTAGTGCACCAGCAAAAAAGACCGCCATCCACTTCCATTTTGGGCCTAGTCCCATTTCTATGTAGTACATAGGTCCGCCAGAAACTGTCCCGACTATCTCTCCAGCATCCTTGTGAACCGACCGGTAATGTTGTGCCAGTGTCACTTCAGAAAATTTCGTTGCCATCCCAACTGCGGCCGTTAACCACATCCAAAACAAGGCGCCTGGTCCTCCCCAATGTATGGCCAAAGCTACACCAGCAATATTTCCTATGCCGACCGTAGCCGAGAGTGCTGTAGTCAATGCTTGAAAGTGTGAAACATCCCCTGTGTCATTTGGATCGTCATATCTCCCCGTAGCCACTGCGACACCATGCCCGAACCGTCTCAGTTGTATAAAACCAAGTCGAATCGTCAGGAATCCTCCTGCTCCGATAAGAGCCAAAACAACCAGCGGAATGGACGCATCCCCAACAGGAATGCCAAAGTTCCAGACCACATCACCTAAACGATTGATTACGCTTTCAAAACCTGCCATTGGATCTCCCTTGTTTATAAAGACAAGAAAAAGTGTGTGCTTGCCCTAATTGATGCAAGCCAAAAAGAATGAGTCATACTCATTGTGCAATCATGCGTCCTAATCGGGTTCCTCCTACTATGTGCATATGAAGATAATAAACCTCTTGCCCACCGTGTTCTTTACAATTGATGATCAAACGGTAGCCTTTTTCGCCCAAACCCTCATTCCTAGCAATATCTGAGGCCACTCTTAGCATCCTCCCCAACGTTTCTTCATCATCTTCACTCACATCATCCATACTACTAATGGTCTTGTTAGGAACGACTAGTATATGAACAGGAGCCCTTGGCTGGATATCTCTAAAGGCTGTAACTAGTTCGTCTCGATAGACGACGTCTGCATCTATAGCCCCTCGAACGATTTTTCCAAAAACTGTTTCTGAGGTATCGGCCTCGTTATTATTAAAGGGCGACATTATGCACTCCAGAGATGATAAAAATAAAATTAGGCCACATTCTAGTGCCATAGGTTAGTTCTCCATTGACCTATAGAGCAAGAGAAGAGGAATAGAAGTTGTTCGATCATCCGATTCTTACAAAAGGCGAATTGGTGTGAAACCATGACAATAATCACAAAATATTTGATCAGGGCGCACCTTGGACCGTTTTTATTTTCTTTTTCGGCCCTAACGGGGCTCCTGTTCTTAAATGCCATCGCTCAAAGAATGGAGAATCTAGTCGGCAAGGGACTACCCTGGTCAATCATCGGAGAATTCCTAATTCTTTCTCTTCCCCATACGGTCGCCCTGACACTCCCTATGTCAATCCTAGTTGCCCTTCTCTACACCTTCAGTGAAATGACGGCGGCAAACGAATTTACGGCAATGTCTGCTGGAGGGATTAGGCCTCTTCGAATTCTGGCGCCACCCCTACTACTAGGGGTTTGCATGGCTGGAGTGATGCTTTATTTCAATGACCAAATACTACCTTCGGCAAATCATCGACTAAAGGACTTGGTAGTTGATATAAGTGAGAAAAGCCCCACCCTTGAACTCCGAGAACGAGTCATTAATCGAATTGAAACGCAAGATCGCACTAGAAACATATACTTACAAGCCTCCTCTATAGACAGGGAGACAAACGATCTTAAGGAAGTAGTTATTTATGACCTGAGTGATCCAGGTATCCATAGGACTACTTACGCAGAGCAAGGTGAGATGACTTTCGATCAAGACCAAACCGACCTCTACTTAACTCTGTATTCTGGCGAAGTCCTACAGGTAGACCTAAGTCGATCTGGAGAATTCAATCGTTCCGAATTCCAGAAACAGATTGTACCGTTGCGAGGCATAGCAAACGAGTTAAACCGAAACGAAGAAGGTAGTGTGCGCAGCGATCGGGAAATGTCGATTTCAATGTTAAAAGAAGCAATCAATGAAAAAACAGCTGAAATTAGAACTATACAAAATGAAACCCTAGCAAGAGCTGAAGCTGCTGTCTTTGCAATAACGAAAGATCTTTCTGAAATCACTACTTCAATGGGAATGGATGGCATATCACGGATCGATCAAACTGTTACCATGGAAGCACTTAATACCAATCAAAATCAACTCCAAATCGCCGCCTTGCAGTCAGCGGTGGACCGCTATTCAGTGGAAGTCTATAAGAAATACGCTATAGCTTTTGCCTGTATTGTCTTTGTGCTAATAGGAGGACCTCTGGGAATACGCTTCCCTCGAGGCGGTATCGGAATGGTTATTCTGGTGTCAGTATTCGTTTTTGGTATCTATTGGACCGGTCTCATTGGAGGAGAAAACCTAGCTGACAGAGGAATTATTGCCCCAATCTGGGCAATGTGGACTCCCAATATAGTATTTTTTTGCTTAGGTATTCTCCTCACTATTGGTCTGGGAAGACTGGAAAACAGCAACAGAGGTGGAAGCTTGGATGGAGTCTTCAATGGCATTAGTAGAAGCGTCAGTAAAGCACTGAGTTCTGCAAGGATTACTGGCTAATGAGAATCCTTGACCTGCTAATCATCAGGACCTTCATAACAACCTTCCTCTTGTTTGTGATCGGCGCACCCCTATTGTTCCTTATCGGCGATATCGTAGAGAATCTCGATCAATATTTTGGTCAAGGACTCACACCTTATGAGTTGCTGACGGCATACATGTTCATGTTGCCAGAATTTATTTCATGGTCCTTTCCTATTGCAGCTCTTGTTGCCGCAGTCTTTACGGTGCATTCCATGACACAACACAGAGAGATCCTCGCAGCCAAAGCAGGAGGTATTTCCTTTCATCGACTCATGGTACCACTCCTGTCGATAGGATTAGTGCTTACTGGAGTGGGGCTCATATTGAATCAAGCTGTTCCCTTGGCCAAAAGACAAAGTGGCCAAATCTTGCGTAATGAAAGTTATAGCTCTTTACTTCGTTCCGATTTTGTTTTCAAAGGGAGCGACGAAAGAACAATCACAGCTCAAAGACTGACAATTGAACCACCTCTTCTGAATCAAATCTTGATGGAAGTGCCTAATCCTATAACGGGAGAACTGGCTGAGCACATTCAAGCCCGCGATGCTCCGTACAGTGAAGAATCAGGTTGGATGTTTAGGGACGGATACCTGCGTATTGTAAGGGAGAATGAACTCAACCTGACATTCTATTTCGACTCTCTTCGCACAAATGGTTTCGATGAAAATCCTTCCAGTCTTCTGGAGGTTCCGCAAGATGAAGATGAAATGACGACCGCTGAAATAGATCGTATGGCGGCAAACATAAGTAGATCTGGAGGTGATCCTAGTTTCTTAATTGTCAAAAAAGAACAGCGAACCGCCATCGCGGTAGCTACTCTTGTCATCATTTTGTTTGGCGGACCACTCGCCACAGGGTCAGGAAGGAGTGGTACTACCTACGGCATAGGCGTTGCTTTGGGTTCCACCATTCTCTACCTATTACTTTTTCGTATCGCTGGAGCAGCTGGCAAGGTGGGTGCGATCCCTCCTGTGTTTGCAGCTTGGCTTCCGAATCTCATTTTTCTAGTGTGCGGCCTGATTCTATTAAAAAGAGTCAGAACTTGAACGCAATATTTTTTTCTATTCCAAAAGGCTGACGAACCCGTCGGCTAATCGACCGTAATATAATTCTTGGACAGGCCCCCTCAAAACGACTCTGTATTCGTCATCCACTGACACCTGAAGAGATCCACCTTCCATTTCTACCAAAATATGTCCTGGACAAACCCTCCCCGAATTAACAGCTGCTGCAGCCACCGCACAGGCCGACGTCCCCGATGCCGAGGTGATTCCAACACCTCTCTCCCATATCAGTGCCTCTATCGCATCTTCACCTAAACAATGAGCTAACTGCACATTTGTGCCTGATTTAAAAGCCTTATGCTCGCACAAGATAGGGGCGATCTTATTCAATAGATCAGGTTCCCATCCGTCGAGGAATACCACACAATGGGGATTTCCCATTGAAACAAGATTTAACTCAAAAGAACCATAATCATTCACCTGCAGTCTCCCCTTCTCATCCAAGACACTAGAATCAAAATCGACTGCATCATTACCCATTCTAGCTGTGCCCATATCAACCTTAACGTCATAATTCCCTTTTGAATCATTACTTACTATCTCCATGGTGATCAGATCACCACCAACAGAAATTTCGAAGGGATCGTGAGCGACAAGACCTTCTTTCATGAGATACGAACCCAGTATCCTTAATCCATTGCCACTCCTTTCGAATTCTGACCCATCTGGGTTGAACATCCTCAATTGATAGGGTGGACCACTTCTTCCAGCTAGCAACACTATACCGTCAGAACCGATGCCACGCTTACGATCACAAATCTCGATGATTGCGCGCTTATCAACATGAAAATCCTCTCCTTCTTCAAAAACCAAATAATCATTGCCTAAACCATGGCCTTTAAAGAACTGATTTTGAACTTTAAAAATATATTCTGATAACACAGGCTACCCACAGGTTCCGTTTCAATAATGCTCATACCAATTAGAAAGATCTTGGTAAACATTTAATTCCCTGTCAAAGCACTCATACTCTCAGGTACTGCTTAGAAATCCATGCAAGAAGCCCTACTGCGGAAGCAGGCCTAGAAACCACGCACAGATCTAAGTAGTTTTATATAGAAACTGGAAAGGGTGATTTATGGCATATTGCGACCCATCGACAACCGCTAAAAAGCTACACGTTTCTTATAAACAACCCGTCGGTGAGACCTCCTGCCCAAACCCCCTTCCCTTGCCATCAACTGTAACGGGTAAAAGACAATGAGTAGCGCGGACGACAACTCCATATTAGAACAAATTCTCAAGGATAGGATCCTCGTTCTGGATGGAGCAATGGGAACTATGATCCAGGATCTGAATTTTTCTGAAGAAGAATTCAGAGGAGAGTTATTTAAGAATCATCATATTCCTCTCCAAGGCGCGAACGACCTCCTGTCTCTAAGCCAACCTCAAGCCATCCAAGATATCCACAGGTCTTATTTAGATGCGGGTGCTGATATAATTGAGACAAATACCTTCAATGCCCAATCTATATCACTAGCCGATTATGAGTTAGAGGAGCAGGCATACTTATTGAATAAGGCGTCAGCAGAAATTGCCTGTAAGGCTGCATCTACTGTCACCCTTGAAACACCAGAAAAACCACGTTTTGTCTGTGGGTGCATCGGTCCTACAAACAGAACAGCGTCATTATCTCCCGATGTCTCTAATCCGGAATACCGAAATGTAGACTTCGACCAACTCGTAGCGGCATATTCCGAACAGGTGCGTGGATTATTGGACGGCGGAGTGGATCTCCTAATGGTAGAAACCATCTTTGATACATTAAACGCCAAAGCTGCCGTCTTTGCAATCAGTCAAGTTTTTGAGAGCCTAGGAAAGAAAGTACCCTTGATGATCTCAGGAACGATAGTAGACGCTAGTGGAAGAACCCTAAGTGGCCAAACAGTTGAAGCTTTCTACCATTCGATCCGTCATGCTAAACCATTCTCAGTCGGACTGAATTGTGCCCTTGGGGCTAACCAACTTAGACCCTACTTGGAAGAGCTATCTAAAATCGCGGACGTTCCGATCAGCTGCCATCCCAACGCAGGCCTACCCAACGCCTTCGGTGAATATGACCAATCGCCAGAATTGATGGCATCGATTATAAAAGAATTCGCCGAAGCTGGATTCATAAACATCATTGGTGGATGTTGTGGGACTACACCTTCGCATATATCTGCAATTTCATCTGTCACAGAAAGATTGGCTCCTAGAAGTGTTCCGAAACAAGAATCTCTCTGCCAGCTTAGCGGCCTGGAACCTCTAACCATTGGAGAAGATTCGCTTTTCGTCAACATAGGTGAACGCACCAATGTGACTGGATCAAAAGAATTTAGAGATATGATCAAAAAAGGCTCCTATGAAGCAGCTGTTGACGTTGCTCGGCAACAAGTCGAACAAGGGGCTCAAATGCTAGACATCAATATGGACGAAGGCCTTTTGGATTCTGCAGAAGCCATGACTATCTTCCTGAATCTATTGGCTGGAGAACCAGAAGTAAGTCGAATCCCCTTTGTCTTGGATTCTTCCAGATGGGAAGTATTAGAATCAGGGCTTAAATGTGTGCAAGGCAAATGTGTCGTCAATTCCATTAGTCTCAAAGACGGTGAAAATACATTCATCGAACAAGCAAATTTAGTTCGACTATATGGAGCAGCTGTCATCGTGATGGCATTCGACGAAGAGGGCCAAGCGGATTCAGTTGAAAGAAAAGTTTCCATCTGCCAACGCGCCTACGACATCCTGACCAATAGAGTTGGTTTTCCACCCGAAGATATCATTTTTGATCCCAACATCTTCGCGGTCGGAACAGGTATCGAAGAACACAACTCCTACGGTTTAGATTTCCTAGAGGCTACACGCCAAATAAAGAAAAAGCTTCCAAAAGTTTTAGTTAGTGGAGGACTCAGCAATATCTCCTTTTCTTTTCGAGGTAACCCTAGGATAAGAGAAGCAATGCATTCAGCCTTCCTTTACCATGGGATCAGATCTGGACTCGACATGGCAATCGTGAACGCTGGCGCCTTACCGATCTACGACGAATTACCCAAATCAGTGCTTAAATGTGTTGAAGACGTGCTACTAGACAGAGGGGAAGCCGCAACTGAAGAGCTCACGAAACTAGCGGAACGCTACTCTGAGGCACCGAGAAAATCAGTGAACACAAAAGAATGGAGAGCTAAAACCTTAGATGACCGACTGCGACACTCCCTGGTCCATGGTCATACTGAATACATAGAAGAGGATGTGGAAGAAGCACGGCTACAATATTCCCAAGTCATAGAAGTGATCGAGGGCCCACTTATGGACGGAATGAATAAAGTGGGCGACCTATTTGGATCCGGTAAAATGTTTCTTCCTCAGGTGGTCAAAAGCGCTAGAGTGATGAAGAAAGCCGTTACTTATTTAGAACCTTTCCTAGAAGCTCAAAAAGTTGCGGGCAAAAGAAGTCGTAACTCATCTGGAAAGATACTGATGGCTACAGTAAAAGGTGATGTGCATGACATTGGAAAAAATATTGTGTCTGTGGTGCTGCAATGCAATGGATACGAAGTGCTGGACCTGGGAGTCATGGTCCCATCCGAAACCATTCTGGAGGAAGCTCAAAAAAATCATGTAGATGTAATCGGTCTTTCAGGACTCATCACTCCCTCCCTAGACCATATGGCCCATGTGGCTTCCGAAATGGATCGATTGAATTTAAATATTCCATTGATTATCGGTGGAGCAACCACATCTCGCAGACATACAGCAGTCCGAATCGATCCTAACTATAGCGGCACGATCGTTCATGTACCTGATGCATCTCGTTGTGTATCAGTACTCCGGCCCTTGCTTGACCCGGACAAAAAGGGAGACTTTTCCAAAAACATTGACGCCGAACATATTCGCGAAAGAGAAATACACCAAAAACGTCTTCAAAAATCACGTCTTATATCTTTAGAAAAAGCCAGGAAAAACAAACTAGAGATAGATTGGTCTTGTTACACAGCAGTAAAACCCAACCAACTGGGAGTTCACTGCTATGAAGATTATCCTCTGAAAGACTTGGTTGACTATATCGATTGGACCCCCTTCTTCCATACTTGGGAAATGAGAGGAATTTATCCAGAAATCATGGATGATCCCAAGACGGCAACACAAGCCAAAACTCTGTTAGAGGACGCTCAACTTCTTTTGAATCGAATCATTAATGAAAAATTGCTCCGAGCCAAAGCATATATAGGTCTTTTTGCCGCTGAAAGTATAGGTGAAGATATACGGATCCTGAATCAGGATTCCCAGTGGAAAACCGTGTACGGACTAAGGCAACAGTTCTCCAAAACCCAAGATCGACCTAACCTATGTTTGGCTGACTTCATCAGTCCTGCTGCAAGTCCAGGGAAAGATTACATAGGAGCATTCATTGTGACAGCTGGTCTAGGGTTAGATGAACTATGTAAATCATTTGAAAAACAAAACGACGATTATTCTAGTATTATGGCAAAAGCATTGGCAGATCGACTGGCCGAAGCTTTAGCAGAAAAAATGCATGAGCATGTTAGACAAGACCTTTGGGGATATGGTGAGAGCAAGAATCTTTCTAAAAACGATTTGATCTCTGAAAAATATCTTGGAATCAGACCTGCTCCAGGATATCCAGCCTGCCCAGATCACACTCAAAAAGCAACTCTGTTCAAACTTCTGGACCCAAATCAACAAACAGAAGTGAAATTGACCGAGTCCTTTGCAATGCTCCCTGGTGCCTCTGTTTCAGGTTGGTACATGGGTCACCCAGAGGCTAAATACTTTGGGTTAGGATTGATCGGCAAGGACCAAATTCAAGATTACGCCAAAAGAAGATCTATAAGTGTTGATGAAGCGGAGCAATGGTTAGCGCCTAACCTGGCCTATACACCGAGTAAGACAGAAAAATGACTCAACCAATTCAGACTCCAAGTAATTTGAGATCTCTTATAGACGATGGAAACATCCATGTCCTAGACGGGGCCATGGGCACTGAAATTTATGCACGTGGTGTCTTTGTTAATATGTCCTATGACGGTTTAAATCTGGAGAATCCAGAACTAGTAAAAGCTATCCATCGAGACTACGTGAATGCTGGTGCAGAGATCATAGAAACTAATACCTTTGGGGCCAATCCCATAAAACTTTCCAGCCATGGGCTTTCTGAAAAAACTGAGCTCATAAACAAGACTGCTGCTCAACTAGCTATAAAAGCCGCTGGAAACAAAGCTGAGGTGTTGGGAGCGATCGGGCCGCTCGGAGTCCGAATCGAGCCATTTGGTCCTACAGCTAGAGAAGAAGCCCAAGATCTCTTTACTCGACAGATACTTGGTCTCCTCGATGGTGAAGTCAACGGGTTTATCCTTGAAACTTTTAGTGACTTAAATGAGCTTGAGCAAGCTTTCCAAGCGATTCGCACGCAATCGGATTTACCGATTTTCTGCCAAGTGACCGTTGGAGAAGATGGTCGCACAGTCTATGGAACTTCTCCAGAAGCAGTGGCTACAGAGCTTAGCAACTGGGGGGCAGATGTAGTGGGAGTCAACTGTTCTGTCGGACCAGCTGTCATGTTAGATGTTATTGAAAGAATGGCAAGAGTCACAAGCTGTCCACTGTCCGCACAGCCCAATGCTGGACTTCCGAGAATAGTAGCCGATCGGAAGATGTACCTAACAAGCCCGACATACATTGGACAATACGCCCGTCAAATGATCGATTCTGGAGCTAGATTCATAGGAGGGTGCTGCGGTACTGGCCCGCAACACATCTACAAAATTAAAGAATCCGTCAGGAAGGTTGTAACTCCCCTTGAGACACCTCAAAGAATCGTAAAAATAGTAAACAGCGAGACTGGCTTTGAAGATGAGACTCCGCTTGAACAAATGTCAGACTTAGGGGAGAAAATATCCAAGGGTATTTTCATCACAAGTATGGAGATTACTCCACCCAAAGGTTCTGATCCTAGCGAGATGATTGACCAGTGCACATTGATCAAGGAAGCTGGCGCAGACTCTATTAACATCTTGGATAGCCCCTACGCTCCAGGACGTATGAGCAGTCTTCCAGCAGCAATAGTTGTAGAAAATGAAATTGATATTGAAACAGTGGTCCATTACCCATGCCGAGACCGACATATGTCTCGGATGATTAGTGACCTATTGGGAGCAGCCGCCTCTGGAATCCACAACCTACTTTTAGTGACTGGCCGACCTCCACCCACTGGACCATATCAACCATCCCTATCGGGAATTGACATCGATTCTATAGGACTCACCAACGTCGTTCATGGCTTAAATCAAGGCATGGATGCTGGAGGGAACAAATTGGACAGTCGCACCAATTTTGTTATTGGAGCTCGAATGAACCACGTTGCAACCGACCAAGATAGAGAAATCGGTCGCCTTAAGTGGAAGGTGGATGCTGGTGCACATTTTTTAGTGACTCATCCTGTCTTTTCCGTCGAAACACTTCGTTCATTCCTGTTAGATATTTCTGACTTATCAATACCCATCTTTGGAACTTTGTGGCCACTCCGTTCATTCAGAGAAGCAGATTACTTACACAATGAGGTCCCTGGGATTCAGATACCACAATCTATTTTTTCCCGAATGGCATCTGCAGAGAAAAAAGGTGAATCGGAAGCTCGATCTGAAGGACTAAAGATTGCCCTTGAGGGTTTCGAAGAAATGCGGCCAATTGTTCAGGGTTTGCAGATCAAAGCATCAAGGGGAAGCTTCCCAGAGGCCTTAGCTCTTTTGCGTGCAGTGAATGGACACCTTGCTATAAGACAGAAAGAATAGTGGAGTGAAAAGAGTTATTTCATTCTGAATGAGATACTTCACTTATTACCTGGTCCAGCCGGAATTTCACCCGACGACGACCCAAATTGCTCAAATAAAATTTTTCTATTCCCAGGGATTTGAGCCCTTCTATTGTCCGAGCCAAAATTGATTCAGGAGTACCTCCTTCCGCAAATTCTCGCTTCAATTGTTCAATTGGGACTGGAAAGAATTCACTGACTTTTTCTAACATCTTCGGAGTGGCTCCCCAGTAATAGAAAACACCAAAAACTCCAGGTATGGTCACTCCCTTTCGAACAGATTCTTCTAGAAACATTTCAACTCGATCTAAAGAATGATGTGACACTATTTGAGTCATATAGTAGTCTGCATTGAAGTTTCCGGAACTCAAATAAGAGACCTGCCTATTAATTTCACGATGTGGATTCATCCAACCACCTAAAGTGAGATTTGGATGTCTGAGGCGAATTTGTTCCCTCAAAAGAAAGGAATGAGGGAAACACCTTACGACATCTAGAGAGCTGTCTCCCCCTAAAACAGTAAGTGCCTCATAGCCCTCTGCCTTCAATCGATCTACATACATCAAACAGTGTTCCAAGGTATGGTTACAGGTCAGAAAAGGTACGATCCGAGAATGCGGTATGTCTGCGCCTACGTTGGAAGAAATATGCGCAAGATTCTCCTCCTCCTCCGATCCAACGGCATCATCCGTAAGAAATATGAAATTATCTGCTCTAGCCAGAGTCCTGATAGATTGATTTAAGTCAATCCAATTTGTCATAGCATCTGAGCTGGATAAACGACTCGGTGGTGGACGTAATTCCACCGTATAGATCGATTCAGAGCTTTTCAAACAAGATAACAAACCTTTTTTAGATGAACTTTCTGTATGTGTCACCCAGTCCATGCTTAAGCTCCCATTAGGCTTTCTACTTCTTCGGCACTCACAGGCAATGGAGAGGTCATTAATTCGCATCCATTATCAGTAATCAAAAAATCATCTTCAATTCTGACTCCAATACAAAAGAAGTCTTCCAGCGTTTTGGTTGATGGAGGAAAGTAAAGTCCAGGTTCGACTGTTAGGACCATACCAGGTTCTAGCACCCTGGAGCTACCCTCTTTCACATAATCACCAACGTCATGAACATCAAGCCCAAGCCAATGCGAGGTTTGGTGAGGAAAGAATGTTTTATAAGATCCCTTTTCAAGAATCTCTTCGGTAGATCCTTCCAATACTCCCAAGTCCAGCAAGCCATCAGCTAGGTTGCCGGCAGTCTTCTGATGAATGTCAGCCAATGTAACTCCCGGTTCCAAATGCTCTATAGCGCACTTATATGCGCCTGCCACTATCTCGTATACAGCTTTTTGGATGGATGAGAAAGTGCCTGAAACTGGGAATGTCCTGGTCATGTCTCCAGCATAAAGATTATACTCAGCACCACCATCGACTAGCACTAAGTCCCCATCTCCCATCCTTCGAGCATTGTCGGAATAGTGTAACACACAACTGTTTGCACCTGACCCAACGATAGTTGGATACGCCGCACCTGACGCGCCCCTTCTACGAAATCCAAATTCTAATGCGGCCTCAAGTTCCCATTCCCCTGCCCCAGGCCTACAGTACGTCACCATCTCTTCAAAAGACTCTGATGTGATCAATGCAGCTTTCCTGATGTGATCTAGCTCTTCGGCGTCCTTGAATAAACGCATTTCGTCGAGTAAGTAGCCCGGCTCTAGGATTCCCTCCAGTCTCCCGCTTCCCCTAGTTTTTGGCAGATGAGCAGAGCTTATCGACGATAAGACCAAATCTTGAACATGTCGATCACTGCCAATACGAAAGTAAATCTTGTCAACATCGGAGAATAGAGAAGGAAGGTACTGGTCCAATTGATGTCGCTCATAAACTTCTGTTGCTCCAAACTGTTCCTTTATCTCACTTGGTCCCATCCGTTCACCAATCCAAATCTCTTTATCCATATCTCTAGCAGGTACAAACAGTATTAGATCTCCATCGGAGCCATTTGGCCTTAGCAAAGCGACACATTCAGGCTCACACAGACCCGTCAGGTAAAAAAAATCACTGTCAGGCCTAAATGGGATTTCGATGTCGCGAGATTTCTTCTTTACCGATCCTGAGCTCAGTAACAACACTGAATTATGCAACTTACTAAAAACCTTTTTTCTCCGTTCCTCAAAGAGTTCTGGTGAAAAACCCAGCATCGGTTTTTTCGAATTACAATCCATCGCTTTTTCCTAAGGACCAACACCCGTAATTCAGTTACGTACTGTCCTTAGTTTCATCTACTTGTCACACTAAACGGTTCCTCTACCAGCCAATGGAGAAACCAACTTCTCATCCTTTCCAAACGATCTACCAACAGCCATGGCTCACCAGTCCTTGATAATCCATGGGAAGATCTAGGATAACGAACCATTTCCACAGGAATCCCCAATGTTTTTAACGCCATGAACCACTGTTCACCGTCTCCGATTGGTGTACGGTAATCATTTTCACTGTGAATTATCAGTGTAGGAATAGTGACATTTTCTACGTAAGAAATTGGAGAAAGTCTCCTGTAAAGCTCTCTACGCTCCCAAGGGTGTCCATAGAACTCATAAGTAGTAAGTCCCTGTGCGTCTGACGTTCCCCACCAACTCTCCCAATTAGTTATTGATCTAGAAGTGACTGCTGCACTAAACCGATCAGAAGTTGCACTGAGCCAGTTAGTCATGAATCCCCCATAACTTCCTCCTGAAACTCCTATGCGGGCCCCATCAATATCTGGATACTCCTCCAACGCAGTATCTACACCAGTTAGAAAATCTTCGCTATCCATTAGACCCCACCGACCTCTAGTAGCATACTTGAAATCATGTCCATAGGATCCTGAACCACGAGGATTAGAATACAATACAAAGAATCCTGATGCAGAAAGTACGTGAAAAGTAGGGAAAAAAGTATTTCCATAGGCTCCATGAGGTCCCCCATGAATCTTCAAGATCAAGGGGTATTCCCTTCCAGGGACATAGCCAGCTGGCTTTACCAGCCATCCTTCTATTTCAACACTGTCGCCAACGACCCAAGTCAAACGCTCTGGAGAAACTAACGACAACCCATCTAGCCAATCATCATTTAGATCTGTCACTCTGGTTTCACCAGTACCATCACCACGAGCCAAAAACAGTTCCGTGGGAGAAACTGCATCGGTAGAGGCATAGGCCATCATATCGCCCCTACTCGATAGAGATATACTCACAATTTGACGGTCTCCAGTTGTAACCTGGGTTACTGGGCCTCCAGACGTTGCAACTCTAAACAGCTGACGATTCCCCCCTATACCAGCTGTAAATAAAATTCCTGTCCCATCGGCTGTCCATTCTGGTGTTCCCGGATCCAGATCCCATCCACTCGTCAGATTTTCTGCTTCTGCGCGCAGTGACCCATCTGAACCTATCTCAGCAATCATCACATCTATTTCCGATCCACGCTCAGGATTGGATAAAAAGACCAGCCTGGTTCCGTCAGGAGAAGGAGTCGGCGCTGTCTCTGATCCTGGATTTCCAGTGATACTTGCAACCGCTCCGTCGTTAATACGGACTGCCCACAGGTCATTAGTCAGCTGAGAATTAGATTCATCATTTTGTTCTCTGTCACCTGAGAAAAAAATAACGCGCCCGTTTGAGGACCAACTTACTCCTGACTTATCGAAGGGAAGCTCTGTCAAGCGCCGAGGTGTCCCACCGTCCGAATCAACCAAATAGATCTCTTCAGCAACATTTGTAGAAAAGTGTTTCTGGAAAGTCAGGATTCCGTCTTGTTTGTACCTGGTAGACGTAATGACTCTTCCATCGAATCTTTCCAAATCCAGTGTATTTGTGATCGCATCTGGAGCCACCCATCCATCCATCTCTTGTCCTTCCGATGTTACTGGAGAAGCTAAAAAGGCTATCCATTGTCCATCTCTGGAGTACACTGGAGTGCCTCTGACCCCTTCTATATGAAAAGCTTCTCCCCCAGGACCACCCACCCTCAGGAACCAGGTAGTATTGGGGTCTCCTTCTCTATTTGAAGTGAATGAAAGCAATTGCCCATCTGGAGACCACACAGGAGAATGAGAATCCGCTGTTGGATCGGTAAACCGATAAGCTTTCCCTTCTGGACGACCTCCTCTCAGGACCTGCATCCAGACCTCTCTGCGTCTAGTATTCTCATCTTCCAATATTCTAGTCACCGTAAAGGCCACCAAATCCCCGTCTGGAGAAATCTCAACATCTCCAACCGAAACCATATCATAGTAGTCACTTGGTTCAAGCCCTCTCTGTTGTCCGACCAGCTTATCAGAAGCCGAAAATACAAGAACAAAGAAACTGACCAACGGACCTACCTTGTGACCCAGAATTGCTTTCACATTAGCCTCCGTCTGTCCTAGAAATGATATATCTAAAATCTTTTAATGAAATAACCCGCTTCACCAAGCTGCTCATTTAATTTTGTGTTCTAGAAACATTCTACTTTAGAAATCTACCAATTTAACCACAGATAGTTCCTTTCAGCATAGATTAAACTAACTGGATTCACAATTGCGTGCCTCTCCTAATTGAATAGTTTCCGATTGTGCAACTGGTAGTTCTTCGATAATCCTTGTAGTGTATAGCCTAGAGACAAAGGCTGCCCTCTATCAATCAAGGAATGGAATGAGAGAAACTTCAATTTTTAAAACAGATTTAGGTCCTCCATTAAATTTAATTACACTGGCTACAATCTTCTGTGTTAGCATAAATAGCCCGCAATTGGGGGCTCAACAACTTCCTGATTCAGCAATATCGATAGATTCTCTGACAGTTACTGTTCTTCGTGGATCCGACGCAATTAATCAAACACCGTACGCGATTTCTATCAGAGATCAGGTAGACCTGCAGCTTGGAAACACTGGCTTATCATTAGAAGAAGCACTGCAAGGCCTGCCAGGAGTTCAGGTTCAGAACCGCTACAACTACGCGGTAGGCGAAAGGATTTCTATAAGAGGTTTTGGAGCACGAGCTGGATTTGGAGTGCGTGGTATAAAAGTCATAGTAGACGGGATACCGGCGACTATGGCAGATGGTCAATCTACCCTGGACCATGTTGATATTGGATCTCTGGGCAGAGCTGAAGTTCTTCGAGGTCCGGCTTCGGCCCTATATGGTAATGGAAGCGGAGGAGTGTTAAGCCTGCACACAGCAGAAGCACCCAATGTACCTATCCAACAAACTGTAAAAGGAATTATTGGAAGCAACGGATTGACCCGCATGGAAAGTAATACTTCCGGGACATACCAAAACACTTCCTATTTAGTAAACCTTTCCCGCTTAAGCTATGACGGATTCCGGACTAATCCGCAAAGCCCTTCAGATCCTTACGGGACTGCCGCACGCCTGAACCTAAACAGCAATGTTACCCGAGAAGTCGCGGACGGCGTTCTGAAAATTACTGGTAATATCTTCGACCTGGATGCCCAAAACCCTGGAGCACTGAATCGCTCAGACTTAGACGCAGGTATAGTAAGCGCTAGGAGTTATAACGTAGTGCAAAATACATACAAACATGCTCGACAAGGTCAACTCGGAATGAACTGGACCGGAAATCTGTCAAACATGGGTGCTGAGTTTACTGCTTGGAGCTTATTTAGGAATTTAGACAACCCAATTCCACCTAGGATAGTCGATCTTCGCAGAAAAGCGTTTGGTGCTCGTGCTGTATTGTCTAATATGAAGAATGAAACACTAGGAAACCTCATGTGGTCTGTCGGAACAGATTTGGACTACCAGCGAGATAGCAGAAAAAACTACGGAAACGACTCGGGGGCTAAAGGATCTTTATCACTCGATCAATTCGAGACGGTATCTGCAATTGGTTTTTTCGTTCAGGGACGATCTATGTTGAACGAAAAATTATCCGCAATAGGTGGGGCAAGGTATGACTATTTCCAATTCGGTGTTACTGATCATCTAACCACCGATTCAAACGGAGACGAATCGGGGGAAAGGAATATGACCTCCTTGAGCCCGACCCTTGGAATCCATGCGGACCTTAACAACTCTTTTTCATTATATGCCAATCTCGCGACTTCATTTGCAACCCCAACAACAACCGAACTGGCAAATCGCCCCGACGGAGCTGGGGGATTCAATACAGAATTGAATCCACAGAAAGGTTTGACAGCGGAAATCGGTCTCAGAAGACAATGGAGTACTCGAGTAAGCACTGAATTCAATGCTTACAGAACCTCTATGAGGGATGAGCTGGTGCCATTTGAGGACGCTGCTCAAGCCGGTAGAACTTTTTACCGTAATGCTGGATCATCGACCTACCAAGGTTTTGAAAGTACGATTCAGGTGCTCGCAACTGATAAAGTATTCACACGCCTGAGCCATACTTATATTGACGCCTCCTTTGGAAAATTCTCCGTGGACAACAAAATATTTGATGGAAACAGCATACCGGGAACTCCCAAACGCAGATTAGATGGAATGGTTAGGTATACCGATAATGACTGGTACGGAGAAATCCGAGGAGACTATGTGGGTAGCATGGCCGTCAATGATTCAAACAGTGAATCCACAGAATCCTACTTTCTGTGGGAATTAAGAGGCGGATTTTCTGAAATACAAATGGGCAACTTTAAACTGGCTCCTTTCGGTGGCATTTCAAACATTTTCAATAAAACACACTCTGCAGCAGTTGCTGTTAACGCCTGGGGTGGGAGATTCTATGAACCAGGACCAAAACGAGCTTTCTATTTAGGACTGAGTGCTCAACCTTAAATTATGCTGAGGTCACCATGTGGATCCAAGGGATATTTACTTGGACGAAAGGATCTGCGAATTCCAATACTACTTCTTTCCACAGCGATGTTTGTACCGTCTGATTCTCTCTCCGGTCAATCAGTTTGCTGCGGACAATCCCATGAAAACAAGACAGAGCTAAGAGCTGGTATCTCTCTAGGTGGTATTGGTAAACTGGGCTTCACTTTAGAGCTGCGACGAGACAACCGAAGTATCAATTTTGACTTGGCCACCTTCACACAGAATGACCTAGGAATGGCGGTGACCTTGAGACAATATTTCAGAGATGGAACCTTACAACCCTTTGTTGGGCTAGGATTGTGGGGCGCTACACAATTTTCCAATGATCCAGAAATAACATCTGGAACATCTTTTCTTGCCCGGATACCCCTTGGAGTTGACTGGCATCTTCCAGGTCCGGATCACAGTATCGGTAGCAACTTAGCCCTAAATAGAGCTCTCTATGTCAAGAAATCACCTGGCCTGATCGCATCAA
>JBJKYO010000082.1:0-5133 GCA_045561015.1 Longimicrobiales bacterium
AGTTTTGGAGAGCAGCAATCGCTTTCTGGAAAATGTACGGATGGAGAATACGACATTGACAGTTCAGCGTAACAGCTGGATTAGGAGTGCCAGGATGAATGTTGAACTGGATGGTCAACTAGATGTCCTTTGGGACAGGCAGACTCAGGAGTTGGCCCTGGTAGGTGAGCTAGAAGCGTTAAGGGGTTCGTATGGGGCATTGGGGAGACAGTTTCAGGTGGATGGAGGTACCCTGCGGTTCCTTGGAACTAGTGGAATTAATCCAACTTTAAATATTTCAGCCAGCAACAACATTCGTTCCTCAGTGGGTGACAGGTTTGGAATTACTGCTTCAGTAACAGGAACATTAGAAGCTCCTAGAATAAATCTTTCGAGTGAACAGGCTGGTTTCACAGAAGATGATTTACTTAGTCATCTATATTTCGGACGTCCGGCGTACGCTTTGACCTCAGGACAGAATCAAGCTGTTAATT
This sequence comes from Longimicrobiales bacterium, assembly GCA_045561015.1. Taxonomy (GTDB): domain Bacteria; phylum Gemmatimonadota; class Gemmatimonadetes; order Longimicrobiales; family Gaopeijiaceae. The sequence continues at coordinate 474 of JBJKYO010000082.1, forward strand.
CTATGGGTGCAATTCTGGGATCAGGTGCAACTCTAGGACTTAGCACTTTCAGCAATGAACTTGGGTCCGCTATGGCTAGGGAGTTGGGTGTGGATTATCTGAGTATTACCCAAGAGGATTTCGATTTTCTTGGAAATACCAGTAGTACCTTGGGTACAACGGTTGTGGAAACAGGTTTTTATATGACAGATGATTTATTCGTGACTTTGTTGTTGCGACCCCTGTCCAGCCAAGGCTCAGGAAGTGGATTTGCGGGTGTACGTTCTGAATGGATTTCTTCGGAGTCGTATACGGTGGAATCTTTTTTTGAAGATCGTTTTTTCCGCAATAGGATGCTCGGATTTGGGGAGCTTGGATTTCATGCCAAGAAGGATTTCGGACTTTCAATTTTCAGAGAATGGATATACTAGGTAGGTATGTTAATCTTTTCCAACAAATTTATTTATTCGATTTACTAGGAATGTGAGCCAAGAGCTTAAATTGATCGATGTTTAAGAATTCCCTTTTGATTCGCGGTGCCCGCGTACATAACTTGAAAGATGTAGATTTGGATATACCCAGACGTGGCCTAGTCGTCCTGACTGGTTTGTCAGGTTCTGGAAAATCCTCACTGGCTTTTGACACCATTTATGCGGAGGGTCAACGCCGGTATGTTGAATCTTTGTCAGCGTACGCCCGACAGTTCTTGGATTTGATGGAAAAGCCTGATGTAGATTCTATCGAAGGCCTGTCTCCAGCTATCTCTATTGAACAGAAGACGCTCAACCGCAATCCGAGATCGACGGTCGGAACAGTTACTGAAATTTATGATTACCTAAGGGTCCTCTGGGCCCGAGTTGGCATTGCACACTGTAGAGAATGTGGTCAAGCAGTAGCCCAGCAATCTCCTGAAGAAATCGGTGAGATATTGCTCAGCCTAGGAAGTGATGTAAAAGTGGAGATCTTAGCTCCATTGATTAGAGGAAGGAAAGGAGAATTCCGAGAATTACTTGAAAAAATAAGAATAAAAGGTTTTGTAAGGGCTCTCGTGGACGGTGAGACAGTTGATTTGTTGGCACCACCCGAATTGAATAGATATGAAAACCATGATATTTCAGTCATAGTGGATAGGATCGTGCTCAATGATAGCAACAAGGAACGCCTTACCAGTTCTATTGCAACTGCATTTGGTTTAGCAGGAGGGGTAACTCAGGTTCTAGAGCACCGTTCCAAAGAGAAAATAGAGCACTTTTTTAGCGAGAATTATTCTTGCTTCCAGTGTGGTACAAGTATCCCAGAAATTGAGCCCAGACAATTTTCATTTAACTCGCCACACGGTGCTTGTGAGGAGTGTGATGGGTTAGGGATCAGTAACCATGTAAATCAGGAACTTCTGGTCGGGGATCAGTCCAAATCTCTTATTGAAGGGGTTTTGTTGCCTTGGGGGAAGCCTTCCGGGTATCTCCTGAAGTCGGTTATAGCTGGACTGGCTGAGGCTTATGATTTCTCCGCTGAAGACCCATGGGAAATTCTATCGGACGATGTGCAAGAGGCAATTTTACATGGTTCTGGAGATATGAAAATCCGTTTTCCTTATCGACGAAAAAGAGGTAAGAAATTTTATGAAGAACCGTGGATTGGTCTTGTAGATGATATCAAGGTCCGTCACCAAGAAACCAATTCTGAAACTATTCGGAGCCAATTAGAAGAGTATATGTCTACCTTGCCTTGTCAGGATTGTCATGGAAGCAGACTTAAGGGGAACTCTCTTTCAGTGACGATTTCGGGACGGTCTTTAGGTGAGGTAACAGATCTTCCGATTTCGGAAGCTCTTGTGTTTTTTCAAGGACTGGCAACGAATGTTTCAGAGGGGAAGCCATCGGATGGTCAGGTGATATCCCCTGAAATTGCACCTCCAATTCTAAGGGAAGTAGAAAATAGGCTATCCTTTCTAGAGGAAGTGGGATTGAGCTATCTAACACTCGGTCGATCAGCGGCTTCATTGTCTGGAGGCGAGTCTCAGCGTATACAGTTAGCGAGTCAGATCGGGAGTGGACTTACGGGTGTTCTTTACGTTTTGGACGAGCCTTCAATAGGATTACACCAAAAGGATAATCAGAAGCTGATTGGCACTCTGAAATCCCTAAAGCAACTTGGCAATACGGTAATCGTAGTAGAACATGATGAGGAAACGATCCGATCTGCAGATCATATAGTAGATCTTGGTCCTGGAGCGGGAATAGCTGGGGGAGAAATTGTCGCCCAAGGGAGCCTTCAGGAAGTTATGAAGGAGGCCCGTTCTGTCACGGGTGCTTACCTAAAGGGATCCAAGACTATAGAAGTGCCATCGGAGAGGCGCAAAGTTGATAAGGCCGAAGTGTTGAGTGTTACTGGTGCTCGCGAGCACAATTTAAAGGATTTAGACGTTGATATTCCTCTAGGATGTTTTGTGGCCGTCACTGGCGTTAGTGGCTCAGGGAAATCGACACTGATTAATCAGACCTTGTATCCAGCGCTAGCTCGCCATTTTTATCGCAGTAAAAAATTGCCAGCTTCATACGACGGTATTGCTGGCGTAGAGCTTATCGATAAAGTAATCGAGGTTGATCAGATGCCTATTGGGAGAACCCCTCGTTCCAATCCTGCTACTTATACAGGACTCTTCACTCCGATTCGTGAATTGTTTGCGAATTTACCAGAATCCCAGGTTAGGGGGTATGACAGAGGACGCTTTTCCTTCAATGTGAAGGGTGGTCGATGCGAAGCTTGCTCAGGCGATGGTTTGGTGAAAATCGAGATGCATTTTCTACCAGATGTTTATGTTTCTTGTGATGTCTGTAGAGGTCGACGTTACAATACTGAAACCTTGGATGTAGCTTTAAAGGGGAGAAATATTTCGGACGTTTTGAATATGACAGTTCTTGAAGCTCTCGAATTTTTTGACGCTTTTCCTTCAATTCGAAAGAAATTACAGACATTATCAGACGTTGGGCTAGATTATATCCACCTAGGACAGGCTGCCACTACGCTGTCAGGAGGTGAAGCGCAGAGAGTCAAGCTGAGCAGTGAACTATCTAAAAGAGGGACTGGTAGAACTCTTTACATTTTGGACGAACCGACGACCGGTCTCCATTTTGAAGATGTCAGAGTGTTACTAAAGGTGCTTCACGAACTGGTTGACAAGGGTAACACAGTCGTCGTGGTCGAACATAACCTCGAAGTCATAAAGACTGCTGACTGGATCATTGACCTCGGTCCAGAGGGAGGTTACGAAGGAGGCTCTATTGTGGCTGAAGGGTCTCCAGAGACCGTAGCAAATATCTCAGGATCTCACACTGGATTGTATCTGAAGACAGTTTTGTGAGGATTGTTCATTTCTGGAAACCTCTAGAAAAAAGTGGACATTTTGGGTGAGTTTCTATGTTTCCGTCGTCAAACCATTTTCCACACTGCCTACCCATGTCATAAGATCCCCGCCATCTCAGTTCTCCGTATATATCATAGTATTCATCAGGTCCATGGCGTTTACCTTCTTTATAGCTGGACTTGCTCCATAATTGGCCGTTTTCATAGTAGGACTCTTCTACACCAGTAACCTGCCCCATCTCGAACGTTCCCTTCGACCTGAGTTGTCCATTTTGATGGTAAGTTTCACTTGGACCGTGAGGGTAACCGTTTTTATAGGAAATTTTAGACATTAGCCGACCATTCTCATAATGGTTCTCAATAGGGCCGTCAAAATAATTCTCACCGCACGCACAAACTATCAGAAGTAGAATGATACATGGTTTTAGCCACATTATCTCTCCTTTAAAATGTTTCGTTCAAGGTATGAACGCCCAGTCGTACTCGCACTCTTTCCTTTGAATCAGGATTATTAGAGACTATAGTTCATGCTGAATCTAATCTAAAACAAGGTTGAGTTTTTGATGAGCACGGTATACCTAAACGGAGAGTTTTTACCGAAAGAACAAGCGATGGTTTCGGTAGAGGATAGGGGATTTCTGTTGTCAGATGGAATTTATGAAGTAACACCGGCTTATCGGGGTCAATTTTATCGTATGAATGATCACTTGAAACGATTGAGAGGCGGACTCACCGATCTGCGTATCGACTATAACCCCGAAGAGCTAGTTGAAGTACAAGAACAGTTACTTGCAGCCAATGATCTTGTTGGCGCTGAAGTATCTATTGTCTATTTACAGATAACGAGGGGTGTAGCAGAACGAACTCATTATTTCCCTACTTCTCCTACTTCTCCTACCGTATATGCGTTTGCAAAGGAATTTCATCGACCCTCGGAGGAACGCTGGTTAGAAGGTTTTGGAGCTGTGACTGTTCCTGACCGTCGCTGGTCACGTGTAGACATTAAGTCCATCAGTTTGCTTCCAAATGTCATGGCTGCTCAAGCGGCTGTTGACGCGGGAGTGGATGATGCCTTGCTAGTGAAGAATGGTGTCGCTTTGGAAGGAGCTCAGAACAATATTTTTGCAGTTAAAGGTGATACTTTGATCACTCATCCAGCTACCCAAGAAATATTACATGGTGTCACTAGATCTGTGATAATTGAAATAGCTGATGCCCTGGGAATTCCCTTACAGGAAAGACCAATTCAGGCAGAAGAACTAGAGGATGTCGATGAATTGTTTTTCTCTGGAACTACCACGGAAGTCAGGCCGAC
>JBJKYO010000083.1:0-21135 GCA_045561015.1 Longimicrobiales bacterium
AATTCCAGAGTGCACTGTGGGAACAAAACCTTCTATATCATCTCCCAGATCCACTAACACACCTTGATCACCTGCAGACACGACAGTTCCCTTAGTCTCTAGATCAACTTCAAATCTGTCACAAATTTCTGGCCATGGATCATCTATAGTTTGCTTCATTCCTAGAGAAATTCTCTTCGCCTCTGGATCGATATAAAGAACCATAACTTCGACTTCCTGTCCCTTCTCTAAGAAATCTGAAGGATGCTCCACTCTTTTCGTCCAACTCATATCAGATACATGCACCAATCCGTCAATCCCGTTTTCAATCTCTACAAAAGCTCCAAATGTAGTCAGGTTGCGCACAGAACCAATCATTGTCGTACCCGCTGGGAATTTCACCGGAAGAGTCAACCAGGGATCTTCCTCAATTTGCTTCATTCCAAGTGAAATCTTTTCCTCTTCCAGGTCCACCTTTAAGACTACAGCTTCAACTTCGTCTCCAATGTTCACCAACTTAGAGGGATGACGAATATTTCTAGTCCATGACATTTCTGAAATATGAATGAGACCTTCAACACCCTTTTCGAGTTCTATAAAGGCCCCATAGTTCGTGATCGAAACCACTTTACCTACTACCCGAGAGTCTACAGGGAATTTATTTACAATTCCGGTCCACGGATAAGGCAACAACTGCTTCAGACCAAGCGATATCCTTTCCCTTTCCCAATCGATATCTAGGATCTTAACATCTATTTCATCTGCATTCCCTAATATCTCAGTAGGGTGGTTGATGCGCCCCCAAGACATATCGGTGATGTGCAGTAGTCCGTCTAATCCCCCAAGATCGATGAAAGCACCGAAGTCGGTAATATTCTTGACCACACCTTCTCGCACTTGACCTACCAATAATTCATTGACCAATGAAGCTCTGTTTTTCTCCCTGCTCTCTTCAAGGATAGCTCGCCTAGATACAACTATATTCCTGCGACGTTTATTTAGTTTGATGATTTTAAAATTTAGCGTCTGCCCAATTAAGTCATCGATATTTGGTACTCTTCTCAAAGCTATCTGAGACCCAGGTAGAAACGCGTCTACACCCATCACATCCACTGTAACGCCACCCTTAATTTTTCTGGTCAGGATGCCCTGTACCGATTCCTCATTCTCATGGGCCTCCCTAATGATCTCCCACACTCTGAGAAAATCAGCCTTTTTCTTCGAAAGTATTACTACTCCCTCATCGTCTTCTAAGCTTTCCAGCAAAACCTCAATTTTCTCCCCAGGTTTCAGGGAATCGAGGTCCTTAAATTCTTCAAGGGGAACCGCCCCTTCGCTTTTAAACCCAAAATCCATAATCACTACGTTTTGAGTTACTTTTATTACTTCAGCCTTAACAACTTCACCCTCTTTGAAGTCACCGATGAGATCGGCCTGTTGATTAAGCAGCGCTTCAAAATCTTCATCAGATACGCTTAAAATTTCCGCACCATAGGGATCATGTATTAATTCAGGAGATATCTCCCCAGAAGAGTCCATGGAGTGTTCAGAGTTGTTGTCGCCCTGAAAGATTTCGGGGTTAACTAGGTGGTCTTCGTTTCCAGCGATAGAGTCTGGCGTTTCGTTATCAGTCATTGGCTACTCGGTCGAAACATCAACACTGTTCTAATGTACCTAACTGCAGGGTTGCTGATTCGAGGTTGGGGTTAAGGTTATCAATACACTTGCTGTCTATTATCAAGAAACAAAAATATTCTAGCTACTATATACCAGTCAAGTCTTTAACGATGTTCCGTATAACTATTAATTGTTCTTTAAAGCTTAATGTGGTCGTATCAACCAAGATAGAATCCTCTGCACGAATTAGTGGTGAATACTTGCGACTCCGATCTGCTAGGTCTCTCTCTTGGATACGACCCATTTCATCTTTGAGTTGTTTGTTAGAACTTTCTTCACCAATGCTTTCTAAAAGACGACGTCTCGCCCGTATTTCAAGCTCGGCCGTCAAGAATATCTTAACTTCAGCATCTGGAAACACTACTGCTCCCATATCCCTTCCATCAGCGACCAAGCCTCCATGGGCTCCCAACATTTGCTGTGTTCCGAGTAACCAATTTCTGACAAAACCCAAACTGGATACATAGGATACATTGTCCGTAACCTCTGGACTTCTAAGTTCAGATGAAAGTTCCCGCTGACTATAATACATTTCGATGCGGTCGCTCTCACATATGAATTGCAATTCGATCTCTTCTAGGTCGGCTTCCTCCAGTTGTTCCCAGTTATTGGTCGGAATGTTTGCACTCAGTAATGCAAACGTTACAGCCCGATACAATGCACCCGAATCCAAGTGGCGATAGTCTAGAATATTGGCCAACTCTTTTGCAGTGCTTGTCTTACCTGAACCAGCGGGGCCATCTATGGTGATAACAATTGCCGCAGATTGTTTTTCTTCTTTGAACTCGGAATCAACCATTTTTCTTCAGATCTTTTTTAAGTTTCGACAAAACCTTCCAAAATCCAGGAAAACTCACATCAGCGACTTCCTTGCCTTCAATCTCGATTTCGTTTCCTGGAAGGGCAGCCAAAATCCCGAAAGCCATCGCGATTCTATGATCTCCGTGGCTATGAACCCTCCCCTTCAACGGCCTCTCCGTTCCCAAAATTTCCAATCCATCCTCAAACTCTTCAATCTCTATTCCGATAGCGCGCATGTTGTCTACTAGAGCTCGAATGCGATCAGACTCTTTAAATCGCAACTCTTTGGCACCTCTTATTTTAGTAACACCTGCTGCTCTTGACCCAAGTATCGCCAGCAGCGGAAACTCATCAATCATGTAGGGTACTTCTTCTCCTTGAATTTCTGTCCCTTTCAATTCAATGGAAGAAATTTCGATAGAACCTAGTGGTTCGCCCCAGTGACTGTCGGGTTTTTCTGAGGTTTTAATCTTGGCACCCATCCTCGCCAGTACATCCAAGAGACCAGTCCTTGTAGGATTTAATCCCACATCCTCGATGACTAAGCCATTTCCTGCGCCTCCCAACATGGCATAGCCCACAAAAAAAGCAGCCGACGAAAAGTCTCCGGGAATATCCACTTCAAAAGGAGATAGCTTGCCTGGAGTGGCATCGATCTCAACTTCCCAACGTCCTTCTGTGTGCCCTTCTCGAATTTTAACACCCGAAGCCGCGAGTATTCTCTCCGTGTGATCACGTGATTGTGAGGCCTCGGAAACAATCACTGATTGTCCACCAACCAGACCCGCAAGCAAAAGCGCACTTTTGACTTGTGCACTGGGTACAGAAGACTTGTGTACAATCGGTAACAATTCTTTTCCCGTAACCGAGATTGGAAGCACTCCCCGGCTCTCTAAATACTGGATTTGTGCTCCCGATCTTCTAAGTGGATCAACCACTCTATCCATCGGCCTCTCTACTAGGGATTTATCGCCCGTAATCACAACACCGCTCAACTTTAGTTGCGCTGATAGCACCCCCAACATAAGCCTTGCTCCAGTGCCACTGTTTTGGAAATCCAAATCACTAGAAGGGCTTTGAAATCCTTGCAACCCCGAACCTATTACTGTGAATTCTTCTTTGTCTGAAACATTTGTTATCTGTACACCAAGTTTTTGCAACGTATCCGCGGTAGAAAAGCAGTCAGTGCTGGCTAAGGCGCCCCTCAAAAGACTCTTTCCTTCTGCCAATCCCGCCAGTATTAAGAACCTCTGAGTGATGGATTTATCACCTGGGACAATAAGTTTTTTCAAAAGTCTTTTCTCCCTAGTGGTAGGGGACAACCACTGCGATTATTTGTCCTGATAAGGAATCTCAATCACCTGACCATCACGGGCAACATCCGTGTCTGAGAAAACACTCTGGGCCTCTTTGAGCAAACCATATGGGTTGTCAGAATACCTTGCGGAAATGTGTGTTAGCAATAATTGACTGACACTGGCATCTCGAGCAATGCTAGCTGCTTCCCTTGCGGTACTATGGCAGGTCTCCTCGGCTCTTATCCTTTCGTCCTCGGCAAATGTTGATTCGTGGATTAACAGGGAAGCGCCCTTAGCCATTTCAGTCACCATTTCGGTCGGCCGCGTATCGCCAGAGTAAACGAGTTTTCTTCCTGGTCTTCCTGGGCCTACTACCACTTCAGGGAGGATGGTTCTTCCCTCTACCTCTACTGGCTTTCCCGAGTGTAAGGCAGAAAACATGGGACCCTCAGGTACCCCTAACGCCCGCGCCTTTTCCACATCGAACCTTCCCAATCTCTCTTTTTCCACCAATGCGTAACCAAGGGCTTCAACACTGTGTTGGACTCGAAATGCTGCTATCTGAAATTCTGGATAATTGATCCTTTGTCCAGATTCCAATTCTTCCACTGGTACTTCGAATTTTATACGTCCAACTCCTATGGATACTATCTGCTCTAAGGTTTTCTTCGATCCTGGGGGTCCGTATATATGGACGGGACTTGTCCTGCCCTGTAAACCCATAGTACGCAATAATCCTGGAATTCCTAAGCAATGGTCAGCGTGTAAGTGAGTTACAAAAATCCTCTCAAACCCAAAGCCGGTTCCGTACCGCATGATTTGCCTTTGTGTACCTTCTCCACAGTCGAATAGCAAATTGTCTCCGCCATTCTGCACAGCAATAGAACTGACATTGCGCCGCAAAGTAGGCTGGGATGCAGAAGTCCCTAGGAAAGTAATACGTATCATTGTTAAGTCTTTGAGTGGTCCTTTCGATCAATGGCTTAAAGAGGGCTATCTTAATTATAGTGTCCCAGAGGGAAGGTCAGAAGAGCCTTACCTGGAGTTCCACTGTTCGCCCTGGTTGTGGAAGTCCACACTGATCGAAAATCAACATATTTCCGATGTTAGAAATCGCAATGGAACTATCTAAATTGCTGAGCTTTCCGCCATCCTTTATGACAAAGAGTCTCTTAAGTTTCAAGCCTAAATCATTTGTAGGCTTTAAGCGCTGCATCCCCAAGTTTGGGTCGAGGCAGAATTGTTCGCCTTTATACCTGTATTCAGTCTCAATAACGAGTTGACGAAACAGTGCTGTAGACAGCCCTAGTCGACCGAACACATTAGGTTCGTACTCTGGCCTTGTAACTCCACCCTCTCCGTACTGCCAAACAGATTGCATGGTCAAATCAGCTGTGTAATCAAATCTACCTAGATCACCAACAGCAACCACCTCTATACCAGAGCTCTTTATTTTGTCTTTATTCACCCTCTTTCGTTTCTTTCCCGCAAACGTATCTACATTCACTCTCACAATCGCATCATCAAGGACTTGGTAAAATCCAACGGCCTGCAAGTTTACAGAGGGATTAGACCAGGTGAACCCTAATTCTGATCCTCTCAAAATCTCTGCTTTTAATTTTGGATTTGCCAAAAATCGACCTAGAGCGTCAGAATAAAGCTCTCTTAAGGAGGGAAACCTGGCCCGTCTACTCATTCCACCATGCAGGCGCATGGACATCGACGGTATATAAGTTGAAAGCCCTATCCTTCCTCCCCAATCCCCCAACCTGGCAAGCGCTGGTTTATCCCCAGATCTCGGTGTATCGGCTCCATCGAATGATAGTCCTATACTGGCCAGGGTAGAACCAAAATCTTCCAATCCTAGGAAGCTATTAAATGTCTTTTCCATTTCATTTGCAAGGCTCCATATACGCTGACGATAATTATTGACCTGAGGAATAGATGGTCTATTTATCAAATAGCCAGTTGGAGCCTTGAAGATTTTTTCACTGTGACTAATATCGGCATAGGTCAGGGCCGCACTGTATTCTGCACTAGCCCCAACAGAATGTTTTGCAGTACTCCTAAGTGTCACCGTCTGATCCCGACCATTCTCTTTGCCGGCTAGTTGTTTATATCGAGGAGTCCGGAATTGTTCTATCAAAAAAGTGCCTCTGTCCATCCCGACACTCAACGCAATCTCACCATCACCCAAGCTTGTCTTACGTCGATTCGTGCCAGAAGAGACGATTAAAAGTCCGCGTTTCTGATCTGGATACCTCCAAAGTCGAGGATCTTTTTCATGCAATTCTGGCACAACTCCGCGAGCCAAATCCGATCCAGAAGCAACTACTGAAATCCACCCACCTTCATGGGCTCTATAATTCGCAGAAAGAAAACCGTCCACATGTCTGCTATCACTATTTAGTCTGAGATTCTGATCGCCATAGAGCACATCAGATCGAGTCACTGAAAAATCGCCCAGATTTGGTACGGAATGACCGGGTTTCGTCCTAAACCCAACACCTAATTTCATAAACAAATCACCGGCATCGAAGTTCACCAATTGCTCACCACTGCTACCTATTACCCTACTCCCAACGTGATCAACACCCAAGCTGAGTGTCACTGGCTTTGGCAGCCTTTCTCGGTCTCCACCTGAAGAGACGTCAATCTCTATTGCTCCAGCTAGTACGTTGGGACCCTGCAAAACAGATGAGAGGCCCCGATTTATGCTGACCGATTCAGCTGAAGTCAGCGGTATAATGGACAGATCAGTCCTGTGATCCCAGCCTAAAGTCAACGGAATCCCATCCATGAGCACAGCAACTTGTCTATCTCTTCCACCCCTTAAATTTGGCTGTGCTTCCCCTCTAGAATTCCTGCGAACCCGAACCAAAGGGGATTTTCGTAGGGCTTGTTCTAAAGTTGGAATTGGCAGACCACTTATTGAGTCTACCGATATTTCTAATACTCCAACCCCTCCGACTGTTGTCACTCTTCGGCCAGAGGAGACAGTCAACCCTTCCATTAAGAATGCTTCAGGGAAGACCTTAGAGGAGTCAGCAACAATGGAATCGGGTGTTTGTGCAACCAAATGCACTTTTCTGGGAAGTGAAACCATGACGCAACAACCCACAGCGCAGAACAATGTGGTTCTCTCCAGATTCATCTTTGTTCTAATCCAAAGGCTCAACAAAGCACACCCCTTTCTATATTATCATGCATATTTACTGATTAGATTCGACCAATATAGCAACTTGAGAGGCTTAGCTTAAGGCCCTATTTGTAGCATAGGTAGTCTTACACAGCTACATTTGTCCACACCCTATTACCAGTGAGGATTTTTTATGACCACTCGCCGTGACTTTTTAGCTAGCATCTCTCTTCCTATAGCTCTATCTGCAAGAAACGTTCCCGGAATCCAGAGCTCTTTTCATACTGATGCGCTGGAAACGCTTTCGTCCTTAAACTCATACAGTGGTTCAGCGCAAGAGATAGCCCAAAATGAAGATTTTTGGTTTGAGGTTAGTAGAGCTTTCACTGTTGATAGAAGCTTAGTCAATCTTAACAATGGCCACGTAAGTCCTTCTCCTGGGTTCGTCCAAGATGCCATGAAGCGACATCTCGATTATTCCAATCAAGCCCCAGCCTACTCTATGGTGCAGATACTCCATCCTCAAAGAGAAGGTGTCAGGAAGAGAATGGCCTTGGAGTGGGGAGTCGATCACGAAGAAGTTGCTTTCACTAGGAACTCCTCCGAAAGCCTTCAAATTTGCCAACTTGGGTATGACTTAGATCCGGGAGACGAAGTCTTGACTACAACTCAAGATTACGGACGAATGCTAACGACATTTAGACAGAGAGAACAGAGAGAGGGCATCGTTCTGAAACAATTTGATATTCCAGTGCCAGCCGAAGATCCCGAGACTATCGTTGAACTATTCGAAGCTAATATTACCCCAAGAACCAAATTGATCTTGATGTGTCACATGATCAATCTCACTGGACAGATTTTACCAGTCAAAGCCGTCACGACAATGGCCAGAAAGTACAACATCCCAGTGATCATAGACGGTGCTCATGCACTGGCCCATTTTGACTTCAAAATCCCTGACTTGGGATGTGACAATTATTCTGTCAGTCTACACAAATGGCTATTTGCACCTCATGGCACTGGTCTTCTCTATGTAAAAAAAGAAGCTATAAAGGACATTTGGCCCCTCATGGCAGCCGCTGAATCCCAAAGAAACAACATTCGCAAATTTGAACAAATAGGAACCGCACCTGCTGCCAATTACTTAGCTATCGCAGAAGCACTCACCTTTCATCAGGGTATCGGCTCAAAACGAAAAGAAGCTCGATTAGTGTACCTAAGGGACTATTGGGCGAAACAGTTATTAAAGCATGACAGAATCAGAATCCACACTAGCCTGCAGCCTGGTATGGCAGCGGGAATAGCCAATGTAGAGATCATTGGGCAAGACAGCTCAGAACTTAAAGAATGGCTCTGGAACGAACACAGAATTATTACAGTGGCTATCAACCATCCCCAATTCCAAGGGTTGCGCATCACGCCTAATGTGTATTCTAGCTTAGAGGAATTGGATCGTTTCGTTGCTGCCATGGAGGAAGTGCTAAATAATGGTTTGTCTGCATAGCCATACAGCAACCACTAAACACACCAGCTTCATACCGAGGAAAACTATCTGTGAAAAACAATAATTCGATACTTAAGACATTTTTTTTACTAGTAACACTTAGTTCTCTAAGCTTTTTGATTTCTTGTAGCCCAGCGAACCCTAGCCTCGATGCTGTTGTCGAAGACTTTTCAAATCAAATCGAACGGGATGTGCAAGAAGACGATGTTGGAAGTATCTCGTTTGGGATATTCCGTAACGGTGAGGCACTGCACTCCGATGCCTTCGGTATTATGGACAGAGAAACCTCGGAACCAGCTCGGCCCAATCATATATATCGAACAGGATCTATTTCAAAGTCCATCACTGCCGTTCTAATGATGCTTTTAGTCCAAGACGGGCTTATCAGCATCGAAGATCCAGTGTCAAAGTTTCTTCCCGAAATAGAAAACCTGCAGGACGGTGAAAAACACAGTTCTACAATCACACTTAAGCAATTAGCCAGTCATACTAGTGGACTAATCAGAGAGCCTGACCTAGAAGGAGCTGCATCTGGACCGATAGAATACTGGGAGGACAAGATCTTGGCCTCCATTAAACACACATACTTCCAGGCCGACCCGGGGGAAGAGTATTCTTATTCCAATATAGGATATGGGATATTGGGCCTAGCTCTATCCAGAGCTGCCGACACACCCTTCATGGACCTAGTTGAGGCAAGAATTTTCCAACCCCTAAATATGACCTCATCAACTTTCGTTATAGGCGACGATTTGGAGCCACTACTGACGTCGGGCTACGTATATGGCGATGGAGTGATCAACGGAGATGCACCACTCCATGAGCACTCTGGACGCGGCTATAAAATTCCCAACGGAGGGGTGTACTCTACCGTGACCGACCTGGCCAAATTTTCAGGGCTTATGAATGGCGAAGAACCACAACTTCTCTCACAAACATTGCGTACCGACATGATGTCTATTGCTACACCAGAGAGTGATACTGAAGGTTATGGATTGGGATTCTCCATTAGCCAAAACAAAAATGGTCTCAAATGGGTCGGTCATGGTGGTTCAGTAGCTGGCTACAATGCCTACCTTCTCTTCCAACCTGACTCGCAACTCAGCATCGTCATGCTAAGGAACTACTCGGGTGGTGTGACAAACCTCGGAGGTGCAGCAAGGGAGGTTGGTGACAAACTCTTAGAACTTATGCAATAGATCCCTGGTTGACCCTATCGATGAGTGACATCCAACCCAAAGTCCAACACAGGTGCAGAATGAGTAATCCAACCGCTAGAGATATAGTCCACCCCAGTTGAAGCTATCCCCTCAACTGAACCGAGCGTGACATTGCCAGAAGCCTCCAAAAAAGCCTGGCCGTCATTGATCCTCACAGCTTCAATAAGCATTTCATTACTCATGTTATCCAGCAGAATGGACTTGGCCCCAAACTCTAAGGCTTCCTTCAATTGATCTAAGCTATCCACTTCTATTTCTAAGCCTATGTCAGGGCCAGTATCACCCACTAACTCGAGAGCATCGGCAATCCCCCCGGCAATCGCTATGTGGTTGTCTTTTATCAGCATTCCTCCGTCCAAACCAAACCTATGGTTGACTCCACCACCAATTCTTACGGCATATTTTTCCAATCCCCTCAAGCCAGGCGTAGTCTTCCTGGTACAACATATTTTACTTTTTGTGTTCACCACCGCAGTAACCATTCTATGAGTAGCTGTTGCTATTCCCGATAAATGCCCGAGAAAATTTAAAGCTGTCCTCTCTGCACTGAGGATAGAACGGGCCAAACCTTTTATCTCAGCCACAACAGTACCTCTAGCCAAAACTTCACCGTCAGAAACATGCTGATCAATTGAAAGATTTGGATCCACAGTTTTAAACGTTAGAGCAGCAACTGAATCCCCAGCGAGCATGCCCGGTCCCCGAGCAACGATTTCGGCAGAAATCTCCAGGTCCTGATTGATTAACCGCTCAGAAGTGATGTCACCGCCTGAACCAAGGTCTTCGGCTAAAGTCCTCTTCACCAAATCTCGAAAAATTACTTCGGGAAGCGAGGGATAGGGTTTCCCGTACAATGTAGAAACCACTCTATTGGGATAGGGTTTCCATAGAACTCAGTGACAGACCATCTTCCACCGTTACATCTTTTATGGTGCCGCCCTCAAAATTCTGCCCCTTCAATCCCAGATCAACCATTCTTTGGACAGCACCTCTGGCTTCTACAACAATGTCTTCAGGAATGGTGACTTCGTACCTGTTCAGTTCGAGGCTCTCTATAATATTCTGCAAATTAATAGTCTTCATATGGGGGCAAAGATTACAGGGCCTGATGAATTCTACCTCTTCTCCGATCTCCGCAGAAACATTGTCACTCATGGAACACTCTGTAACCATCATCACTTTCTCTGGCCGTTTCTCACGCACGTAATCTATCAATGCGGACGTCGACCCAGCGAAATCAGCTTCTTCCAACACCTCTGGCGAACATTCTGGATGAGCAAGGATAGAAACGTCTGGAGCAGATCCTCTGACTTCTCTGAGCTCGTCTGCCGTAAATCTCTCGTGTACCTCACAACGCCCTTTCCATGCAATTATCTCAACATCTGTCATGGCCGCTACATTCTGGGACAGAAATTCGTCTGGAAGCAATATCACTCTTTCAACGCCAAGGCTCTCAACTACAGCAATAGCATTGGCCGAGGTGCAACAAATATCCGACTCCGCCTTAACGTCAGCCGAAGTATTAACGTAAGTCACAACGGGAACGCCTGGGTATTTACTTTTAAGTTTACGTACGTCGGCACCAGTGATGGAAGCCGCTAACGAACAACCCGCTTCAAGGCTGGGGATTAGGACGGTTTTCTCTGGACTCAGCAGTTTAGAAGTTTCTGCCATAAAATGTACACCAGCCTGGACGATGATGTCCGCGTCTGTTCTTTGGGCTTGAACGGCTAGTTGTAACGAGTCTCCAACGAAATCAGCAACACAATGATAAATTTCGGGAGTTTGGTAATTGTGAGCCAAGACTACTGCGTTTTTCTCGCTTTTGAGTTTATTGACTCTTTCAATCAATGGTTCCAGGATCGGCCATTCTACGGAAGGAACAACACCCTTTAACTTTTGAATTGGGCGATGGGACTCGTCTGTTTCACCAGAGTGATATTTAATCATTTTAGCCTACATTTGGACCCGCGAAACTAACATACAGCAAGCTCCTATAAATGTGTCATAAATCATCTTTTAAAGCTAGCTCCAGCGAGTTGACCTATCGCCCCTAGAGTAGTTTGAGCTGCATTCAGACCCAATCTGAAATCGTCATCGCTAAAAGTATCAAATACATCTATTGGTTGATGCCAGGTAGGATTCCAACCAGCTCCTGTATGCATGCCCCTTTCATTCTCCCTCAAGCTTATAGAAGGAACCAGATCCATGAAGGGGGTAGAGTCAGTATTGGTCATGTGATTCCCAACAGCCGCTGGATAGTCAGTCGCATATTTCTCATTAGCATCACGGAAGAAAAAACCTAGTCTCATAGCCCTGTCTGCGTATTTTGCTCTCGACTGAAACTCTATGTTAATATCGGCTTCTGGCCTTTGTTCTGGATTATAAGTTCCATCCTCTCTAGGCATTCCATGATCCCACATCATCATGTCATGCTGAATCATAGCAAGCCAAGTAGGTTCTGGATATTGACCCGAACCTGCTGGATTCTCCCAGCCCTGCAGTTCAGCACGTTGTTCCACATAGGCACGCGCTCCGTTGAGACCAGTCTCTTCATTATTCCACAACGCAAAACGAATAGTTCTTTCTGTTTCCACGTCAGGCATATTCAGCACCCTAGCCAATTCCATGATTAAGGCTGTTCCAGAACCATTGTCATTGGCGGCTTCACCCCATCCATGGCCATCCATATGTGCGCCCAGGATATACATCTCATCCGGCCGAGTACTCCCCACCTTGGTGCAAAAAACTTGTTCCCTTGGCCCAGGCTCAGTTGGCTGGCTATTCAACTCTCTGAGTCTTTCGTCTGGTTGCAGCCATGGGCCGTTGGCAACTCCTGTTCTCCTTGTAATGCCTCTTTGCCTAGAGCCTCCAGGGCCCATCCTGAATTCACCACTCTCAATTACTGGACCAGGAGGTTCAGTTCGTCCACCACTTCCAGAAGACCTCCTAGGGGTTGGGTTGAACTCATAATGGAGCCGTTCTGTCACACAACCATAACTTTCCAGTTGTTCTTCAATCCAATCCACAGCAGCTCTATTCCGATCAGTCCCCTGCCTTCTGTCGCCGAATTGTGTCAATCCTTTTAGCGTAGTCTTATAGCTGTCAAGATTTAGCCGGGCTACTAATTCCGTGACAGCATCGACTTCTTCCGACTCTTGACCCTGCAAATAGGAGGTCGTCCCAATCACACACATGAACCCCACACCCAACATGACCGTTCTTGAGCAAACAGATTGGATTAAACTCATCTTACTCCTTTTTTTGTAGGTAGTGACTCTTTATAGTAAGCTTAGCACCATTTTGCAATCTAAGGCACATTCTCGTGTTGAAAAGTGACCATCGTACTTTTTTCCACTCATGTATTTATAGAACCCTGAAAAGGACAAAAAATCTTGTAATGCCTAGAATAATAATATAGAATGAACCTGCAACTTGAGCAGCCCCTTCACCGCAAAACTTAAACACTAATGTCTAAAGGTATCGAAAGAGTCCTCATCGCAGGATGTGGGTACGTAGGATCTCAGGTAGCTCACCTTCTTTCGCAGAGAGAAATTGATGTCTGGTGTCTTAACCGAAACCCTAAAGATCTGCCTCAACAGTTCAGGCAGGTTTGTGGAGATGTGACCGACCTTACCAAGCTACCCAAGCTAGAGGGAAGATTCGACGCATTAGTGTACGCCGTATCACCAGGGAATAGGACTGAAGAAGACTATCGTTCAGTGTATTACGAAGGACTAAGGAACGTGATCAATCTCATAGGTCACTCCGTTAGAGTTGTTTTAGTATCAAGCACAGGCGTCTTCAGTCAAAACGAAGGAGAATGGGTAACGGAAGACACCAATCCAAATCCAGTCACTGGCACCGCACAGCAGCTACTTCGTGCAGAAACTCTAGCATTGGAATTGGGGGATCCAGGTATCATAATGAGGTTAGCTGGAATATACGGACCAGGAAGAACGAGAATGATAAAAAGGATATTAGATAAAGAACTTGACTGCCCAGAAACCAATCATTACACAAACCGGATCCACAGAGACGATAGTGCAAGATCCATTTGTCACCTTTTAGAGCTCCCTTCTCCGAGAAACCTTTACCTGGGAGTGGACAGTGACCCAGCCTCACTCCACTCTGTATACGCTTGGCTTGCTTCCAAAGTAGGGAGAGACGACCCATGTGCACGGTTAGAGAAGAGCTACCTCATTGAAAGAGACAGCCTTCGTACAAATAAAAGATGCTCCAATCAAAGGCTTTTGGAGTCCGGATACTCCTTTCTATACCCCACGTTTAGAGAAGGTTACGGCCCCTTAATCCAACCTGATCCAATGACCTCAGAATATGTCTCTTAACCTTATACTGGAGAGATTGCGATACTGGTTTGATACTTCCGTAGTATCGGAAGAAGAAGCAATTCAAACGACTGACTGGTTCAGAATCATCCCTTTCGTATTCATGCATATTATGTGTCTGGGTGTTTTTTGGGTTGGATGGTCATGGGAACTGGCAACTCTAGCATTCATCCTATACGCCATCCGAATGTTTGCAATTACAGGATTCTACCACCGATATTTCTCACACCGGAGCTTCCAGACAAGTAGAGCTATGCAGTTTATTTTTGCTGTCATTGGAGCCAGTTCCGTACAAAGAGGACCTCTCTGGTGGGCTGCCCATCACCGAAAACACCATCGTCACTCAGACACAGAACACGACGTTCACTCTCCCCATCACCATGGATTTTGGTGGTCACATGTCGGATGGATCACCTCACCAGCCAACTTTCCAACCGATTACTCGCAGGTTCCTGATCTTGCGAAATACCCGGAGCTACGATTCATCGATCGATTTGATACTCTGGTTCCATTGTTACTCGCACTTACATTATACTGGATTGGTGGCCTACCCTACTTGATCTGGGGGTTCTTCATATCCTCTGTTGTCCTTTTCCACTTCACTTGCTCAATAAATTCTCTCGCACATATCTGGGGCGGCCAACGTTACGACACATCTGACCAAAGTCGTAATAACCTTTTCCTGGCTATACTTACGTTCGGCGAAGGATGGCACAACAATCAT
Organism: Longimicrobiales bacterium; assembly: GCA_045561015.1. Lineage (GTDB taxonomy): Bacteria > Gemmatimonadota > Gemmatimonadetes > Longimicrobiales > Gaopeijiaceae. The sequence goes on from JBJKYO010000083.1 coordinate 14,692, forward strand.
CACAAATACCCAGGTTCAAGCAGACAGGGGTTTTTCTGGTGGGAAATCGACCTGACCTACTACGGGTTGAAGCTCCTCGCATCTCTTCGACTGATCACTGGTTTGCGACCAGTCCCAGAACGCGTCTTACAAGACTATTAAGTGAAAATTGCCATCGTCGGTGGTGGGATTTCTGGACTAACAGCGGCCTATCTCCTGTCCAGGGAACACGAAATAATCCTCTACGAATCCAATGATTACATTGGTGGTCATACAAACACCGTCTCCATAGAAATAGGTGGCTCCCCTGTTGCTGTAGATACAGGATTTATTGTGTATAACCAACAAAATTATCCCAATTTTTCGCACATACTATCCGATTTGAACGTTTCCACTCAACCAACATCCATGAGTTTTAGTGTCAAGCTGATTGAACCTGACCTCGAATATAATGGCTCTAGCCTCAAACAACTTTTTGGCCAAAAAAAGAACTTGATAAAGCCGAAATTCTATCGGATGCTATGGGATATTTTAAGATTCAATAGACGATCCCCAGGATTACTAGACTCTACTTCTTACGAGATCACTCTGGGTGAGTACGCTATTGAATGCGGCTTTTCGCAGGATTTTATACGCCACTACTTGGTACCCATGGGAGCGGCTATTTGGTCCTCTTCGCCCTCAGCAATATTAGAAATGCCAGCCTGTTTCTTCATCCGGTTTTTCAAAAATCACGGCATGCTAAACGTGAATGACCGGCCTCAATGGAGGACCATAACCGGAGGATCACGCCAATACGTCAATAAGATGATTGCTTCCTTTGCCGAAAACATTCGCTTGGGGCACAAGGTCAGAAGTGTGGAGAGATTCTATGATCGGGTGACCGTAGACGGCGACAGTTATGACCATGTAGTATTTGCTTGTCACAGTGACCAGGCCATTGAGGCACTCTCAGATCCTAGTGTTTATGAGACAGATATCCTCAGCAAAATATCCTACCAGAAAAATGAAGTCATAATGCATACCGACACATCCATAATGCCGATGAGGGAGGATTTATGGGCAGCCTGGAATTACCATTCGCAAGGAAATGATGACTCTCCCGTAGCCATGACCTACAATATGAACATCCTACAAAACTTGGATATAAAAGAAACTATTTGTGTAACTTTGAATTCCATGGATTTAATCAACCCTGATTTGATCCTGGGCCGCCATGTATATTCTCACCCACAATTTACCCCCAAAAGCATGAAAGCACAGGAAAGATGGACAGAAATCTCTGGAGAAAAGAGAACACATTTTTGTGGAGCATATTGGGGTAATGGGTTCCATGAAGATGGAGTTAACAGCGCTCTTAGGATTGCGAACTTCTTTGGAATTCATAAATGAACAGCGCTATATATTCTGGTGTCTTACGGCATCGCAGATTCTTTCCTAAAAAACACACCTTTAATTATCAGTTGTTCATGATGTATTTGGACCTTTCTGAAATATCTGATGTCTGCGCATCCAATTTGCTATGGGGTGAAAACAGAGCTGCTATCGCACAATTTAGAAGAGCGGACTATCTCGGAGAATCTGAAATTCCCCTTTCTGAAGTTGTTAGAAATACTGTAGCAGGAACTCTGGGTTACGAGCCAAGCGGACCCATACGCATGCTGACCCATTTGAGATATTTCGGATACATCATAAACCCAGTTACTTTCTATTATTGTTTCAATGAAAATGAAAATAAACTAGATGCTATAATTGCTGAAATTACCAACACGCCATGGAATGAACGGCATACCTATATTCTCGATGGGAACGAGGAAACTACACCGAAGACGACGCATTCCTATCACTTCAAGAAATCGTTTCACATTTCACCGTTCCTCGATATGAATCATGACTATCACTGGAGATTCAGAATTCCCAATAGACGATTGTCAGTCTATATGGAAAATTTTCAAGAGAAGCAGAAAATACTGGACGTGAATCTTTTATTAAACAGGCAGGAAATTACCCCTCGCAGTATGACAAATATCTTGTTAGCATATCCGTTTATGACTCTGAAGGTCTTAGGCGGCATTTATTTGCAAGCAACAAAATTGTGGCTAAAAGGAACCCCCTTTTTTGTTCATCCATCTAAAAGAAACAATCGTGAATAGAATTGACAATTGGTTTCGGATTCAGGTGTTTCGACTACTGGATCATGTTGAAGAGGGACATCTACTAATCCACGATAAGTATGGGACCTATAGTTTTGGTAACCCATCGAGATTCAAAGCAGAAATTACCGTAAGTAAAACGTCTTTTTACAAAACGCTTGTCCTCAGGGGTCATTTAGGAGCTACAGAGGCATTTGCTAAAGGTTGGTGGGATTCCCCAGATCTCACAAAAGTTGTACAGCTATTACTTAAAAATCGACACTTGGTGGATGGTATGGAAACAGGAGTTGTACGCCTGCTTAATCCCATAAGAAGCTTACTAAATAAGTTTCGAACAAACAGCCAAAAAGGTAGCCAACGCAACATCGCTTTTCATTATGACCTCGGGGAGGATTTATTCCAGAAATTCCTTGATACAACACTTAGCTATTCCTGCGCTTATTTTGAGACGGAAGCAGCCACGCTTGAGGAAGCTTCCATAGCAAAGTATGACCGTATTTGCAAAAATCTGGGCATCAAACCCGGAGATCGGGTGATCGAAATAGGTTCCGGATGGGGTGGTTTCGCAATGCACGCAGCTACAAATTACGGTTGTCATGTCACAACGACAACAATCTCTAAGAATCAATACTCCTATGTCCATGAAGCGATCAAAACTAAAGGACTAGAGGACCAGATCAAACTACTTTTCTGTGATTATAGGAATCTAGAGGGGAAATTTGACCGCCTAGTTTCCATAGAGATGATTGAAGCAATAGGCCACAGTCAGTTTCAGACATTCTTCAATAAATGTTCCTCTTTGTTAACTGAACAGGGGATGGCCGCAATACAGACAATCACAATACAGAATCGTTACTACGAAAAGGCTCGAAGAGAGGTCGATTTCATAAAGACTTATATATTCCCTGGAAGCTGTATACCTTCCATCTCAGCGTTATTCGATGCAATGGCCCACACTGATCTTCGTCTAATCAATACGATGAATATAGGACCCCACTACGCTAAAACCCTTATGCTATGGAGAGAAGAATTTATCCGTAATGATGAGGAGATATCAAAACTGGGCTATGACAAATTTTTTCGCAGAATTTGGGAAATGTATTTCTCCTATTGTGAGGGAGGTTTTTTAGAAGGGGTTCTGGGAGATCATCAATTGATTTTAGCAAAACCCCTAGCCGCTCAGAAAATACAACACTCAACTGACCAGGTTAATTAAAATGATCCATATAGTATTTACCGGATGGATATTATTGGCAACATGTTTAGCCGCACTTTGGTACAGACAGGAAAAAACAAAGAATGCCACTAGCGTTGATATCGCTTGGTCTTTTGGAATCGCAACACTCGTCGTGATCTATGCCATCACCCTTCCCGACCATTCTGACCATAAAATCTTAGTCGCAGCTGCAGGTGTGATCTGGTCTGTTCGATTAGGAGTATTCCTCTTAAAAGACCGCGTAATGAAACACTCTAAGGAAGACGGACGTTATGCAGCACTCAGAACACATTGGGGGGAGAAAGCTTCTTTAAACTTCTTCTTCTTCTACCAAGCCCAAGGTATCGTCGCTCTGCTTTTCTCGCTCCCCATCCTCTCTGCTATGACTTCTCAATCCAGTAATTCTTTCCTAGCGTTAGGAATTTGCGTGTGGGTCATTTCCGTAACTGGAGAGACAATAGCTGATAACCAACTCGCAAACTTTCGCTCCATGAGTCAAAACCAGGGGAAAACATGTCGGAATGGACTTTGGCGGTTTTCAAGACACCCCAACTATTTCTTTGAATGGTTGCATTGGTGGAGTTATGTCCTTTTGGGCCAAGGATCTGCTCTTACCTGGTTGGGCCCACCACTGATGCTGCTTTTCTTGTTTCGTGTTACAGGCATTCCATATACTGAAATTCAAGCAGTAAAAAGTCGCGGAGATGACTATCGCAATTACCAAAAGACAACAAATGTCTTTTTCCCTTGGTTCCCTAGAGACGGCAAACAATGATCCTAAGAACAGGACTTAACTTAGCAGAAAAAGGGTTCCTCCCACTCACTATTCTCCGGCTCGGCGTTCGTTCCCTGATAAGGAAAAGACTAAAAGAAATCAATACAGATGATGGAGACACTTTCCTCGGGACCATTAAGTCTGGACCCATAGCCGTTCACACAGACAAAGCGAATGAACAACACTACGAAATCCCGGCTGATTTCTTTAGACATGTTCTGGGTAAGCACCTTAAATACAGTGCTTGCTATTGGTCCGAGCAGACAGAATCATTGTCAGAGGCTGAAAAGTCTTCACTGGAAATAATATGTGAAAGGGCAAGACTCAGAGACGGTCAAAACATTCTGGAGCTAGGTTGTGGATGGGGATCTCTCTCTCTCTTTATGGCGGACAAATATCCAAACTCTCAAATCACCTCTGTATCCAATTCTAGATCACAACGTGATTTTATAAACTCCAAAAACAAACAAAATATTGAAGTTATAACAGCTGATATCAATGACTTCACGCCTGATAGTAATTTTGACCGTGTAGTCACAATCGAAATGTTAGAACACGTAAGAAATCATCAACAACTACTCAAGAGAATCGCAAGCTGGATGGTGCCTGACGGATTACTCTTTATACATGTCTTCTGCCATAGGAGAAAATTGTACCCTTTCGATACAGACGGCCCACATAACTGGATGGGCAGACTGTTTTTTTCTGGAGGGATGATGCCGTCGTATAACTACCTCCCATCACACAGTGACAGTTTAAAGAACGAACAACAGTGGTGGATAGAAGGAATACACTACCAACGAACCGCGGAAGCCTGGCGATTAAACTTAGAATCCAAGAAACCAACTATTCTAGAACTCTTTGGTGATATTTATGGAGATGAATCCTCAGTGTGGTACCAAAGATGGCGTCTTTTCTTCCTGGCCTGCGAAGAAATGTTTGGCTATAACCAAGGATCAGAATGGGGAGTGGGCCACTATCTCTTCAGCCCAAAGCCGTTTGAATCGTCCTAAAAGTTTTAAATCGATCCTGTAGGGCCATCCCTTCCCCAATGACAACTATACTCGCGGCAACCTGTCCAGAGCTTCGGCTATGTTGTCCAAGGCTATTTTCAACAGTTTTCTAGACGCTGCAATGTTCATACGCATATGTCCAGCCCCGCCAGTGCCGTAAGAGGATCCTGGGTTCAAATCCACCCGAGCATTTTGGCCAAACCATTCCTGCATAATCATCTCTGGCGTCACAGGGTCGACCGATGTCCTGCCCCGATCCGCTGCCGTCGCCTCTGCACCAACTATGTCGATCACCCTGCTGACGTCTAGCCAGGCCAAGTAAGTCCCCTCAGCCTTGCGATGACTAATCAGAGGAATATTCTCTCTGATATAAGACGTGACAAACTCTTGGTTTTCATCGATATATGCTAAAGCTTGATCGAACCAATCCTCACCTTCGGTTAATGCTGCTCTATTCGCCACCATTCCTAGCGTGGTCAAATCTGCTCTGTGATTCTCTTTAACTCTGTTGAGAAAATCCTGGTTGGTAGAAAAGAACCAGGCAGCTTTCATCGCTGCTAAACTGAACGTCTTGCTAGCCGCCTTAAAAGTTAGGCTATTGTCAACTATTTCTTTATCTGGCAAGCTTGCAAAAGGTGTGTACCGTTGACCCTTCATGACGAAGTCACAATGTATCTCATCAGCTAATACAATGGTGCGATGCTTCAAACAAATCTCTCCCATCCGCAACAATTCCTCTTCCGTCCAGACATTTCCAGTTGGATTTTGAGGGTTACACAGAAGGTAGGTATTGCAACGAGCCGCTTTCCTTTCAAAATCGTCAAAATCGATTTCATAACGACCGTTCACTACGTTCATCATACTGTCTTCCGCTATTGTCTTGCTGGCCCTCAAATCACCGTAGAAGCCATTGTAACTAGGGGTGCAAATCAATGTCCTAGTTCCTGGGGGCGAGAAGGTTTTTAGCGCAGCAATTAGACCTGGATGGACCCCTGTAGCCAAAACCAAAGAAGAAGGATCTATATCTAGGTCATATCGTCTTTGGTTCCAAGAAACTATAGATTCGACATAATCAGAAGGTTGACTTAAATATCCCCAATTTTCGTGCTCACAGCGCTCAGCTAAAGCTTCTCCAATACACGGAGGAGCTTTGAAATCCATATCCGCTATACCCATTCCTACATCGAGGCCTGAACTATGCCTCTGACCTGCCCGATCCCATTTTACACTATCAGTACCTACTCTATCATATACTTCATCGAAATCATATTTGACTTGCTGGTTTTTGTCCGATCCCTTTAGGTTGCT
>JBJKYO010000084.1:0-21107 GCA_045561015.1 Longimicrobiales bacterium
GCGAGTACAGCGTCGCGTATCGCTCCTCCCACAACCCAAGTATCAAACCCAGATTCTTTGAGTTTGCGCACAATCGACAAAACGTCGTTAGGAACACTGTTAGCTAGAATCGCTTTCCACCTTCAAGATATTGAGAACATCACTAAGAATAGACCTCATATCATCTTCTTTAGCTGCAATTTCACAGGCGTAAGTAGCGAGGGCATCAATCGCTAGCAAATCAAAAGCATCTGTCCTGCTTTTCTTTCTGGGTCCACACATGATTTCAAGATGATCAGCCGCCACCTTGACTAGAACCTCTGATCTCACTGATTCTCTCGCTCTATCACCAAGCAAAATAAGTAGACGCTCCCAGAGTGGGTGTGGGATTTCTGCCGGGCGTTCACCCAAAAACATTTTTCCTAAAACCTATCGTTCTTTTTCGGAATCGAATTTTTGAAATTGAACATCTAGAGCTGTCATTTTGTCCTCCAAGGTATCCTGTCCGCATCTAAGGCCTTCCATCATCCTACTTCTATCCTCCGCTCCAGCCTGAGCCATGTGTTGTCTTCCACCTCCACGTCCACCCATTTTTTTTGCTATACTTGAAACTAACTCATTTGCTTTGATTCCAATCTCGACCAGGTCTTTAGTCACAAAAAGAAATAATGAGTATTTGGAACCAGGAAGTTCAGCCCCCACCAGAGCCACTCCTGATGAACCTGAATTCAGGAATGTATCGCCCCATTTCCTGACACTGGCATTGTCCGCCGCTTTCACCGCAACAGACTTATAATCAATCCTCTTATTATCGACCGTATAAAAATGCGATTCGACAATCTTTTCTCCTGCCGCCTGATCGCCTGCCATATAACTGTTTAAAAGACCTTCAAGATCCTGTTTTTCCTGGATTAATTTCCTAACACGTGCAATTACATTTTTCTGAGTTACACCAAGGGAAATGGCTACCTCATTCAAATTGTTTATGTAACTCTCCATATGTTTCTTAGCCCCTGAACCAGTGCATGCTTCTATTCGACGGACACCCGCTGCTACCCCCGTTTCACTAGCAATTTTGAACAGGCCGATTTCCCCTGTTTTCTGCACATGGGTACCGCCACAAAGCTCCATGCTAACACCGTTGATCTCTACAACCCGAACTACCTCATCATACTTCTCCCCAAATAGTGCCATTGCCCCAGCCTCTAGAGCGTCAGTATATGCTCGATCTTCGATCCTGACCTCCTGGTTGCTCCAGATTGCTTGGTTGACAGTTTCTTCCACTTTGGCACACTCTTCATCTGTCATAGGATGGTCGTGAGTAAAGTCGAACCTCAGTCTGTCAGGAGCTACCAAAGAACCTCTTTGCACAACATGATTGCCTAGAGTTTCTCTAAGAGACGCATGTAGCAGATGAGTCGCGGTATGATTCCTCTGTGTCTCGGACCTTGTAACCGAATCCACTTTGGCACGCACGGTAGTTTCAGTTGCAATAATACCTTCCAAAGCGGTAGCATCATCTATTGTTCCAAACACCGCTACCTCATCCCCCTTTTTACTAACTCCCTTGACTTCAACCTTCCACCCTTCGCCCTCAACAATACCAACGTCAGAAATTTGCCCCCCTCCTTCAGCATAGAAGGGGTTCCTTGCTAAAACCAAGCCCACCTGGTCGCCATCTAGTTGCATAGCAAGCAACTGACTTTCCACCTCTAAATGTTTATAACCCTCAAAGACCTGTCTTTGATCCTCAAGCAAACTTGTCCATTCTTTTTCCACATCCAACGACAATTCCTCTGAATCTGACTTTATCCTAGCTTCTCTACTTCTATTCTTCTGTTCAGTCAGGGCTTCCTCGAATGACACAATATCCACATCGTAACCGCGTTCCTCTGCCATCAGTTCAGTTAAATCCAAAGGAAATCCAAAAGTGTCATAAAGTTTAAATGCATCTTCTCCACTGACAATTTTCGAAGATCCCGATTCCATTGTCTTTGTGGTAATTCGCTCAAAGCGATCCATTCCACCTTCGATGGTTAGAAGGAATCGTTCTTCTTCTTTGCGAGTTCTTCCGATGATATCCTCTCTCTTAACCTCTAGGTCAGGATAAGTCGCTCCCATAAGATCGATGACTACCTTAACCAACTCCACCAGGGTAGGCTCCCGCCTTCCGAGGAGCCAAGCATGTCGGCCCGCTCTCCTCAATATACGACGCAGAACGTATCCCCTTCCCTCATTTGAAGGTAAAACTCCATCTGCCAATAAAAATCCAACAGCTCTAGCATGATCTGCCAGAACTCTATAACTGACTGCCTCTTTTGACTTTACCATATAGGGTTTTTCAAGAATTTCTGACACAGCCTCTATGAGTGGTACGAATGCATCTGTATCGTAATTCGAATCTTTGCCCTGCATAACAGAAGCCAAGCGCTCGAGTCCTGCACCAGTGTCGATAGAGGGACTGGGCAAGGGATGTAGTTCACCTTTGTCATCCCTGTTGAATTGCATAAAAACAAGATTCCACAATTCAATGATAGTTCCAGATTCACCAAGTTCAACAAATCCTTCAGTACTCAGATCACACCTATCTTTCCTGGAACGCATGTCATAGTGAAGCTCAGAGCATGGTCCACAGGGACCAGTATCCGCCATTTGCCAGAAATTATCTTTGTCCCCAAGACGAATGATCCGTTCATCGGGTAACCCTACGGATTGCTTCCAAAAGCCATATGCCTCATCATCTGAGTCATGGATAGAAGCAAAAATACGATCCGCTTCTAATCCTAAATCATCGACGAAAAACTCCCACGCATATTGAATCGCAGTTTCCTTGAAGTAATCTCCGAAAGAAAAGTTTCCGAGCATTTCGAAAAAAGTATGATGCCTAGCTGTCCTACCCACTTCTTCCAAATCATTGTGTTTTCCACCTGCGCGCAAACATTTCTGAGACGTGACTGCACGATTGAAAGTTGCGGTCTCAGAACCCAGGAACAGCCCTTTGAACTGAACCATCCCAGCATTTGTGAACAAGAGGCTCGGGTCATTCTCGGGAACTAAATTAGAACTGGTTCGGACCTTATGATCTCTTCGATCAAAGAAATCAAGGAATCGTGATCGAATTTCTGATGTGGTCATAGTAATAGAGGTTAAACGTTAAAGGTGTTCCATTATAACCTTTTAATTACCGCCGCCCAACAAGCTGGTATCCTCAGAATCCATATTCTTCAACTAACTAAATGGGATATTCCTATTACCTTTGTGGGCAATTCCGATCAGTCAGCTACAGCTGAATCTTGTTCCCTTTCTTCGGATTGGCTATCTGGGGCTTCCACCAACCCCAATGTCTTCCTAACCCTGACATCTACTTCTTCGAGAACGTCTGCATTCTCTTTCAAAAAATCCCTAGCGTTCTCTTTACCTTGTCCCAGACGTAGGTCTCCGAATGAATACCATGAACCAGACTTCTCTACGATGTTCTCTTCAACCCCGATATCGATCAAAAGGCTTTCGTGGCTTATTCCTTCATTGTACAAAATATCGAACTCAGCCTGCCTGAACGGTGGAGCGCATTTATTCTTGACCACCTTCACTCTAGTTCGGTTTCCGATGAGATCATTTCCATCTTTTATAGCGCCTATTCTGCGAATGTCCATGCGCAGTGAAGAATAGAATTTCAAGGCTCGTCCTCCACTAGTAGTCTCTGGATTTCCGAACATTACCCCGATTTTTTCTCGTATCTGATTTGTAAAGATGACACATGTTTGAGAACGCGCGACAGCACCAGTCAATTTCCTCAGAGCTTGGCTCATTAGTCGTGCCTGAAGTCCCACGTGTGTGTCGCCCATTTCACCCTCGATTTCTGCTCTAGGAACCAGAGCGGCGACAGAATCTATCACCACCACATCTACAGCATTACTCCTGATCAAGACTTCTGTTATTTCAAGAGCTTGCTCTCCTGTATCAGGCTGGGAAACTAGTAAATTATCTACGTCTACCCCTAACCGTCTTGAGTAAGCCACATCTAATGCATGTTCGGCATCGACGAAAGCGGCAATCCCTCCGTTTTTTTGACAATTGGCGATCACATGTAAGCAAAGAGTCGTCTTTCCACTAGACTCTGGACCGTAGATTTCTGAGATTCGGCCTCTGGGCACACCACCTATTCCAATAGCTGCGTCCAGATTCATAGCACCTGTAGAGATTGATCCGGCATGTACGATCCCGTCTTCAGAACCCATACGCATAATCGAACCTTTCCCGTAAGCCCGCTCTATCTGGGTCAGCGCAGTGTTCAATGCTTTTTTCTGCTTGTTACTTACATCATCAGGAAATTCAAGAGTAGTCATGGGGGCCCTCGCAAAAGATGAATTAACATACCGGGTCATATCTTACTATACCCGAACAGAAAGCGAAAGTCCCTAAACTGAAATCTTAGAAACATTGTCCTATAGGCTAAGTATCCATTCTGTTTTGTATAATCTTAATGAGCGACCTTGCTCGAGGCTCAACGGCTGTGTACCTGACTCATGCACAATTGCGTGATAGTGCCGACTTTACGAAATTATTCTTTTTATAATCGGACTAGTTGTCGAAATAACCTGAAATTGAAAACTGGAGGTAACAGAACTGACCCGATTTGAATACGATTTAATCTCTGTGGGTGGCGGCCCTGCTGGGCTTGTAGGCACTGTGGGCGCTTCACACCTAGGGCTTAAGCCTGCTCTTATAGAGCAACAACGCTTAGGGGGGGACTGCTTGTGGACAGGCTGTGTACCTTCCAAATCACTGCTTGCATCTTCACATGTTGGACATGCCATGAAGCACGCTGGAAATATGGGATTACAAGAGGCGGATGTCTCTCATGATTCAAGCTTGGTGATTGAACGAATGCGGAACATCCGTTCTAAAATAGCTCTTCATGATGATCCAGGACGCCTATTACAGATGGGGATTGACACCCACTTTGGATCAGCTCGCTTTAAGAATTCCAACACCCTAGAAGTTGATGGTATCGGGACCTTTACGTCCAAACGGATACTACTCGCCACAGGAGCTAAACCCAAAATCCCAAATATAAAAGGTCTAGACCAAGTAGATTATCTGACCTACCAAAACGTATTCGACCTAGAACTATACCCTGGATCGATAGGCATTATTGGAGCAGGACCTGTAGGTATTGAGTTAGCACAGACCTTTAATCGATTAGGGTCAAAAGTTGTAGTCTTTGAAGTGAAAGATCGAATACTGAATCAAGAAGATGCTGACGTAAGTATTTGCATGAAAAATATCTTACAAAAAGAAGGAATTGAAATATATCTGGAAAGTGACATCCATGACATATCAGTGGATAAAAATCAAAAGACCATTCTCACATCAGGGGAAAAACACTTCATCTTTGACAGTATACTAGTAGCCACAGGTAGGGAACCAGCCATAAATGGCTTAAATTTAGAGGCTGCTAATATTGAAGTAGCGAATGGGACAGTCAAATCAAAATCCACCTTGGTAACCAGTAATCGGCGGGTATGGGCTGTGGGTGATGCTAACGGTGGTCCACAATTTACTCATTTTGCCGAATATTCAGCTGCGACCGCCGTCCGCAATTCCCTGCTACCCTTTCCTAAATCGGTAGAATATAACTGCATACCCCATGTGATTTTTACAGACCCAGAAATCGCACATGTTGGATTAACCGAACTAGAAGCCGCTTCCAAGGGAGGGAAAACATTCCTAGTTGCATTTGAAGAATTAGATCGAGCCATAGTTGAGGGAAAATCAGAGGGTTTCATGAAGGTATCAGTAAACAGGAGAGGCAATATACTGGGGTGCAGTATCATCGGTTACCGTGGAGGAGAACTAATTCAGCCAGTGGTACTAGCTATGAAGCACGGCTTGACCCTTCCTCAAATAGCTACCACTACCTTTGCCTACCCCACTATGGGAGAAGGTTTAAAACGTTCCGCAATGGCCTATCAAAAATCCAGATTGGAAGGTCCGCTAGGTTTAATGCTCAAAAAATGTATTGCATGGATCAAATAGAAAAAAAAGATCTAAAAGTCCCTGTTGAAGTGGTGCATAAAAAAAAGCTAACCATCGGAATGTTAGTACTGGTTGGTTTATTACTGCTAAAATGGATTTCCCCAGACTCGATTCCGACGAACATGGATGAGTTGTTAATGCGATTAAATGAAACGACCCATCCATTCTGGAACCCTTTCATTTTTGTTGGATTTTATGCAGCTGCAATCACTATCGGAATCCCAGGAACTCCAGTCACCATTGCTGGAGGAGCTATCTTTGGCACGCCTTGGGGAATCATACTAAACACCGTGGGAGCTAACCTCGGAGCTAACCTTTCCTTCTTCTTTGCTAGAAAATTGGGTCGCAATAACATAAAACAAATCTTTAAATACGACCTTGGAGTCTATAGCGACAAAACTCGCGCTCAGGATTTTTGGAAGCTTCTTTCTTTGAGATTGTTTCCCCTAGTACCCTTCACTGCTTTGAATTTTGCATGTGGATTCACAAGGTTGAGATGGAGAACGTATTTCCTTGCTACAGCTTTTGGTATGCTACCGTGGACTATCCTCTATACTATGTTTGCCGATACAGCTCTAGATGCATATGAAGAATACTCAATGGACATAGTTGGCAAGTTACTACTATTGATGGCAACCATTTTTATACTTTCAAAAATGTCAGTTTTTTTCAAAAGGACTCGCGAATAAAAAATTGTGCATACATCTGTAACAGTCTAATCCCTGACTACTGAACCTACCCGATTTTCTATCCTTCCAAGCCGCCTACTGATTGCAATCATCCATAACAACACCAACAACCAAGCAATTACGTAAGCTGCAAATACATGCCAATAGGGTCTGCCAAGAGACTGGCTACCTAGTGATGATGCTGTCGCCTGGGCCTGGGCCATCCCAGGAAAGCAAAGTGCCAAAAACAGGATCGCCATAGCGGTATTTTTGAATTCATTAACTCCCTTCAGACTTATCATCTTCGTATTGCCTCTGTTTTATTAAGTGCTTTGTACCCGAGTTGCACGATCTAGCAACTCAGTAGTGTACCTGATTGTGAACAAACTGATGAATATCAATGTGTATGCTAGAAGACCTACCATTAAAGTGGCCAACATTGATCCATCCAACGTTGGACCATCGGGATTCAGCACCACCGCTTCTGGATGCAGGGACCTCAGCCAGCTCACACTCACGTGGATTAAGGGGATGTCAAGCACCCCTATTATGCCTACAACGGCAGCAAGGCGCTTTCCTCTTTCAGGATTCAGAGTACTTCGTCTCACAAGGAAGTAACCCAGATAAATGAACCACAGAAGGAGAGCTAGGGTCAATCTGGGTTCCCATGTCCACCATGCCCCCCATGCAATTTTACCCCACAATGGCCCAGTTAATAACCCAATACTTGTAAATATCATTCCACCCTCAGCCGCCGTCACAGCTGCCGCATCCAACCGATCATCCCCGAGCCAAAGATAAACACCGCTGCAAAGCGCAACAGCTCCAAAGGCTATGAAAGCGACCCACCAGGATGGTACATGGATGTAAAAGATCCTTTGAACAATCCCCATACTGGATTCGGTAGGGACCCAAAAGAATACCATATAGTGCAACAATAATACTGTGGCTACCCCTAACACACCGAAAAACAGACTTACCTTTTTCGCTTTTTCGTTATTCATCTAAATCCCCTGAAACCTTCAATCTTCAATAGCAAATCGAAACAAACTTGCTCCAAGCATCAAGAATATCAACACCATAGCTACTAACATCCTCAGGTTTCCTTCAATTTCTACAAAAGGCCTGTTTGCAAAAATCCGATTGGTAGCAGTGACCGCATGGATCATGACAGGAACTAATAAAGGAAAAACTAACACCGGTATAATACTCTCCCCCATTGTATTATTCACCGCCACTGCACTCAATAGCGTCATTATTGATACGAAACATAAAACGCCCAGAGAAAATACTCCCGCCAGACTCAACCAGCCCTTGATTTCAATGGGAAAAGATAGATTGAAGAATAAAGAAAACACTATCAAAATCAGTGTTACTACCAACAGCAACAAAATGAAATTTGAAACCACTTTTCCGAGGTAAATAACGTCGAGTGCAACTGGGCTCTGTAACACTCCAGCTAGAGCCTTATTTTCGTTTTCTATAATATAGGTTCTTCCTAGACCCAGTATACCTGCAAATACAGTAGTCATCCAAATGAGACTAGGAGCGATGGTTTGAACACGAATTAGACTTGTATCTATTGAAAACTGGAAAAGAACACCAATCAGAACAGCAAAAGCACCCATTGCTATCAACCTCTCCAATGTTCGGAGCTCCAGGACAAGATCTTTACGGGCCACAGTCCAAACCAAAGAAATATAGTTCAAGGCCTGAGTTCCTCTATCTTCCTGCAATAAAACTCCTCGAATTCAGTCAATTCGACTCCGTCACTAGATCCTGTAAAAATAAACTGGCCGCTCACCTGAATTGCAATTCTATCAGCTAATTCCAGGCCTTGTCCAAAGTTATGGGTCACAAGAACAACTGTCCTTTCCCCATCCTTTAGTTGGCTTATAAGATCCCTTAGAAGTCGGGAAGCATACAAATCCAGACCAATATAAGGTTCATCCAATAGAAGAATCTTTGGATCGTGCAACAGTGCTCTTGCCAGTGCTATCCGCTGCTGAAAACCCCTTGAAAGACTTCCTACTGGTTGGTTAGCAACCTCCTTAACTTTTAGATCCTCCATCGCATCCCAAATTCTGCGCTCGGAATCCTCCAGGTTAAACAGTTTAGAATAAAAGGAGAGGTTTTCCACGGTCGTGAGGCGATCATAAAGCATGGTTTGATGTGTCACTAGACCAAACTCTTTCCTCCACTGCCTCTCAGACCCTACAACTACATTCCCGTCTAATAAAACCTGCCCCTCGTCTGGGCACATCACACCTGCAAGTATGTTCAATAAGGTGGTCTTTCCAGCACCATTAGGGCCGAAAATAGTCAAAAGCTCGCCAGCTTGTAGGTCAAACGTGATATCATCTACAGCCCTTAGTCTGGAAAACCTTCTGACTAAGCCCTTTGCCTCCAGACGAGAGGTCATTTTAGTTGAGATCCGCATTGACCACAGAAATTACTTCCCTCGCTGTTCACTTCACCACAAAGCAGACAAGTTAGCCCAGCATCCAAACCTTTTCGCACGGCCCTGATCTCTGTCTCTATCTCATAGTTGGATTGATTACCAATCCGTCTCATAGCCCCAAGAACTTCAGATGCCATCTCTTGTTTGAGAGACTGGAAATCTTCTTCATCCAACTTACCACTGTAGTAATCATATTGCGCATCTCTCAGCCCTTTCAAAGCGCTCTTCTTCTTCTGAGCATCAAGCTCATCCTGATCACCGTCAGGGGAAGTAAGAGGTGCCTGGTCCCCTTGCAGAATTGGTCTGAGAACAAACAATATGACACCTACCGTAATCAGAACTGCACCCAACACTTGTTGCATTTTAAGCGTTTTGACCGGCTAAAGACTGTCTGAGCTTTTCCTTATTTGAATTCTTTTGAGAACCTCGTGAAGGCCACATTGTGATAACGCCTCCAATAGTAATGATAAAGCCTCCGTACCATATCCACCCAACCAGAATATTGACTTGAACTTCAAAAGTGGCACGCTGAGCTTCGGGGTCATTCATGAATGCTCCATTCAAATCACTCACGCTTTCAAGAATTAGATATAAATCTTCTAAAAATCTCGACCTGATTCCCACTTCTGTTACTGGAGCTTCCCAGGTTATATAAAGCCTTTTTTCAGCTGTCAGTGTGCCAATGGGTTCGCCATCCTCACTTACAGCCATTAAAGCAGTCGTCTTAGCAGCTAAATTATTTCCTCGAGCTGAGGAAAGGCCCTGATAGGTCAAAGTGTAATTGTGACCCAAAGGTGATTCGATGGTCACAGATTCCCCAGGCTCCAAAGTTTGTATCAATTCGCGGTCAAAAGCAGCCCCTGCAAAAGCAGTGAAGACAAGTACTACTCCAACATGGACAATGTATCCACCCCATCGTCGCCTATTTCGACCAATCAAGTGGAAAAAAGCTACCAAATGCCCTTCTCCTTCAATGCGCGACCGAGCTTTTGTACCTTTTATGAACTCTAGGACTATGACTGTCATCACAAAAGCAGAGAGCCCAAAAGTAACTAGTGCCATGATTTGACGGGCCCCGAGCAGATAGAAACAAAGAGCTACTGAAATACCCACTATCGTTGGGGTCACAAAATTTTTCACGAGATTGCGCCGAGAAGCCTTCCGCCAAGCAATTACTGGACCGATTCCCATGAGTGCTAACAAAGCCAGTCCTAGGGGAAGGTTGATCCTATTAAAGTAAGGGGGGCCAACAGTTATAGTTTGGCCTGTTATACCCTCAGTAATAAGCGGGAACAATGTTCCAAACATTACCGCAAAAGCTGCGGCAAGGAAAATTACATTATTGAAAAGGAAAGCAGATTCACGAGAGAGGTATGATTCAATTTGACGCTCACTCTGAAGCATAGGCTTCCTCCACACAATCAGCATAATACAAGCAACCGTAACTGCCCCCATAAATGCCAGAAAAATAAATGCTATTTTGGTATTTTCTGCAAAAGTGTGAACCGATTCAATCAGCCCAGAACGAGTCAGAAAAGTAGCAAATATGGTAAGCAGGAATGTCGCAACAACGAGTCCCATATTCCAAATTTTCAACATTCCACGATTTTCTTGAATCTGAATAGAGTGTAGGAATGCAGTTGCAGTGAGCCATGGTAACAGCGAAGCATTTTCAACAGGATCCCAGAACCAAAAACCTCCCCAGCCTAGTTCTTCATAGGCCCATCTCATACCGAAAATGATCCCATTTGCCAAGAAAAACCATGACAATAATATCCATCTCCGAGTAATGACAATCCACCGGGTGTCCAAACGTCCGTTCAGTAGAGCAGAAACAGCGAATGCGAATGGTACAGTGAATGCAGTGAATCCTAAATAGAGTGTGGGAGGATGAATGGTCATCCAATAGTTCTGTAGCTGTGGATTTAAACCCCTTCCATCCGCTGGAGCAAAAGGCATCTTTTCGAATGGATTCACATCAGCAAATAAAAGTACCAAAAGAAAAAACCCTGTGATTGTAAGCAAAACACCAACCACATTGGGCATAAACTCTCGGTTCTTGAATCTATTGGAGTACGTAGCTACCACTGAAAACAATGAGAGCAATAGCACCCAAAAAACTAAGGAGCCCCGCTGACCTGCCCAGAGACCAGACACTTTGAAATAAGTATCTAATTCTCGATTGGAATAATTTGCTACGTACCAGTAATCAAAACGATCGGTCAGGAAAGCAACTACTATTCCGATGGAAGTCAGAATCAGGAGGAAAAACACCGTATAAACACTTAACTCTGAAGCGAGAACCAGATCCCCTCTTCGTTTGGCACCGCCCCAAAAGGCCAACACTGCACCCACAATACTTATTGGTAGTGCGATCCAGAGAGCGTACTCTCCGAGCTGGATCACTCTATGACATCCCCCAAAAGCTCTTCTGGAGTAGCTTCATAGCGACTCCCGCACTTTGTAAGCACGACTGTGGCATCAAAAACACCATCTTCCCTGTAACGACCCTCTAGTACTACATCTTGAAGTTCTTTGTCATTAAAGGTGTCTGGCAGAATATCTCTATATTCAACTGGGAATCTTACAGATTCATCCTCCAAATCTGCAACAGTGAAGTGATGCAATAACTCATCAGAATCTCTTGACCACGATCCCATCTCCAGGCGACCACTCACTTTTACACCAACCTGGTGAAAAGTTGGATCGACTTCTACTCGGTCCATCAATTCTATTGGTGTGAGGTAGTAGGTCATGGTCTGAGTAACCCCAGTCCATATCAAATAACCCACGACCAGAGAAACTCCTCCAACCGCTGCTAAAAATCTAGAATTACTCTTCATTTTATTTGGCCCCGCTACCAGTGAGCAAACGGTGAAATCGCCCTCAACTTACAAAGTAATATAAGGGTAGTCCGCCAGCGAGCAAAGTCACCTGTGAGAGATGATAAATTCCTTGTAGGTCGGGAACAGCACTCAGTCTAATGCGTGCGTTTCAACCGCCTGGACTGCACGTGACCAAGCCTCCATCAGCCTAGCCTTCTCCTTCTCCTCCAGATGCACAGAAAATGTATCCGCTTCCCCCTGACAAGAAATGAATTCACTTGAATCAGCCCACACTCCGGCAGAAATTCCAGCCAAGCCAGCAGCTCCAAACGCTGTCGTCTCTACGATCGGAGGTCGTCGAACAGAAATATCTATAAGGCTACTCTGGAACTCCATCAGCCAATTATTTTTAGAAGCCCCTCCGTCAACCCTGAGCTCCTTAATGCTCATTTGGGAATCCTTTTCCATAGCATTCAGAACTTCAACCGTTCCATATGCCATAGCCTCCAGGGCGGCCCTTACAAGATGGTTTTTACCAGTCCCACGAGTAATTCCCAGGATTGCTCCTTTCGCATTTGGTAACCACCTAGGAGCACCTAATCCAACGAAAGCAGGAACAAAATAAACACCGTCATTTGAATCTAACGAAGATGCCATAGCTTCTGTTATTTCTGCATTCTCTATAATTCCCAGAGCATCCCTTAACCACTGAACTGCAGCACCGGCAATAAAAATAGAACCCTCAAGAGCATAGCAAAGGTTGCCCTCACTATCGCATGCCGCCGTCGTCAAAAGTCCACTTTGGGATATGACAGGCTTACTTCCCGTATTCATGAGCAAAAATGCTCCGGTTCCATAGGTGTTCTTTACCAGCCCCTGGGACCAACATCCCTGTCCGAACAATGCTGCTTGTTGATCTCCAGCCACTCCACAAATAGGCGCTTCCACACCTATGGTCTCTGGACAGACCGAGCCAAAGGATCCACTACTAGATCGTATTTGAGGCAAGGCATGCTCTGGAATCCCCATTAAGTCCATGAGATCAGAATCCCAGATTCCTGCTTCCAAATTGTACAAAAGAGTTCTGGACGCATTAGTGGGATCAGTAGCATGCACGCCGCCTCCCGTGAGCCGGGCAACCAACCAGCTATCTACTGTTCCGATTACCACTTCACCCCTTTCCGCTAAAACCTTTAGATCTGGTCTTTCCCTAAAAAGCCACATTATTTTTGTTGCAGAAAAATATGGATCTAATACCAGGCCCGTCTTAGCTTTGACATCGGCTTCATACCCCCGGTTTCTGAGCTCTGAACAGATATCTACAGTTCGGCGATCTTGCCAGACGATCGCGTTGTAGCAGGGTTCTAAAGTCTCTCTGTTCCATAAGACTATGGTCTCTCTCTGGTTCGTTATTCCGACACCTTGTATTTCTGCATTCTCAGCTTCTTTAATCGCCAAACGAGACATTTTCTGCGTTGTTGTCCATATTTCCATAGCGTCATGCTCTACCCAACCAGGCCGAGGAAAGAACTGAGTGAATTCTGAATATGCACGACTGATCACTTCACCAGTTTGACCTACTACCAGACAAGTTGTTCCAGTGGTCCCCTGATCAATGGCAAGGATTGAAGGGATTTTTGGCATTTTAAATTATCTACTCCTGGCACAGGGAACCAAAATTATAGACTAGGTTGCAACGATCGAACAATTCCAATAACAGTGGAACTGGAAGACCCACTACGGTATAAAAATCCCCGACTATACTCTCCACAAGAGCAGTTCCCAGTTCCTGGATTCCATAGCCACCAGCTTTATCCATCGGTTCTCCAGTATCTACATATGCCTCAGCAAAATGTTTTTCAAATTTTCTAAAACGCACTTCGGTAGATGAAAAGCCACTCACCATTTTCCCGTTCGGTAGTGATACAGCCAACCCACTAAAAACGGTATGTGTCCTCCCAGAAAGAGCCAACAACATTTCAGTTGCATGTTTTTCATTAATAGGTTTTCCCAGGATCTCTTTACCCGTCCAAACTATGGTGTCACCCCCAATTACGATTGCTCCAGGACATTCCCCCTGGACTTTAGTGGCCTTCTCCCTCGACAGTCTCTCTACGTACTGAGAGCTCGACTCACCTGGGTTGAGCTGTTCGGAGATGTCTGCTGGACTTATTACAAATTTCAGCCCTAGCTGTTTCAAACACTCACTCCGGCGCGGAGATGCCGAAGCCAGAACCAATTTGGGACGAGTCACCTTTCTAACACCAGTGTAAATGGACCCTGATTCTCTATACTTACATCCATCATGGCACCGAATTCCCCAGTGGCCACTCTTTCCACCGTCAATAGGTCACAGAGACACTTTATAAAATGGTCATACAGGACTCTGGCCTCCGCTCCACTAAGCGCATTCAGAAAGCTGGGACGACGACCCTTCCTTGCATCTCCATAGAGCGTAAACTGGCTGACTACTAGAACAGATCCCCCTACATCATCCAGGGATCTATTCTTCTTTCCTTGTTCATCATTAAATACTCTTAGACTAGTGATTTTATCCGCCATCCATTTTACGACATCTTGATCGTCTTCTCCGGTAAAACCCACTAAAATTAGATATCCAACTCCTATTCGACCCTTGAGTTCATCCTTAACCACTACCTGAGCCTCAGTCACTCTCTGCAAAACTACTTTCATCAGAAATTTACGTCCTAGTTGCAATCGACACCTTTATAATAATCCTACAAGAACTCTTCGGGATCGTCTAATTCATAAGGTATACTGACGAGAGTCTTATAGAATGGGAACCCTTGAGAATTTCGATTAAGTGTAGTATCTCGAGTGTATCATCAGCGTGCGTATTAATACATTCAACCCTGTAGCTTAAAGCTGCTCACCAGTCACTGCTTATACAGATGAAAACGCTTATCACTTTCTACAAATGGACTTTGTTGGCAGGATCTTCATCTTGTCTAGTGGGTTTTCTTTTGTTGACTACGACAGGAGAAACATTCGCACAACAACAAAACCACGAGCAGGGTGAAACTCTTTTTGTAGGTTACTGTTCTCGTTGCCACGGTATAGGTGGTACAGGGGGAGAAGGGCCTTCGCTACAGGGTAGACAGTTCGTCAGAGCTACAGAAGAATCAGACCTTGTGAGGCTCGTACTCACTGGAATATCAGGAACCGCAATGTCCAGAACCTGGGTCACCAGGGAAGAAGCTAGTCAAATAGCATCCTACGTTTGGTCTCTAGCGAGAGTTGAGAACCAACCTGCTTTAGGTGACGTCTCCTCTGGGCGTGAGATTTTTAATGGTATAGGCGGATGCGCCAATTGCCACATTGTAAGCGGACGAGGGGTTGGTATCGGCCCTGACCTTTCTAACGTCGGTTTACGAAGGGGTCTTCCCTTCCTGAGGGAGTCTGTATTAGCTCCCGGCACTTCCATTCCTGCGGGAGGCAGAGGATCACATTCCAGCTTCCTTGCTGTAAGAGTTGAAATGAGTGATGGCAGAAAGATGAGAGGTATGCGAATAAATGAAGATGCCTTCATACTTAACTTGCGGGACACTGAGGGCTCCTACTACATGTTGCGGAAAGAGGAGATGCGAAGCCTGACACGAGAGTTCGGTGAAAGTATAATGCCAGAATATGGATCTACTTTGAGCAATAACCAAATAACAGATTTAGTCGCATATATGGCAAGCTTGCGATAGAGGAGATGAGTGAACCTATGCTAAAGGTGAGGTTTGATTGGGTAGTCTTAGGATTGTTATTCTGCTTCGCTACTCCAACAGTAGCTCAAGTTCCTTACCAGAGATTACTTGACGCTCAATCGGATCACGACAATTGGCTTACTTATTCCGGTACATACAATGGTCACCGGTTCTCCCCTTTAGCTGAAATCAACACCGAAACAGTCAAGGATTTGGTTCCGAAATGGATTTATCAGGTAAAAAATCCAGGAATTGTAGAAACAACTCCCTTAGTGGTGGATGGAGTAATGTATATTACAGAACCACCGAGTAACGTGACTGCCCTAGATGCTGAGACAGGAAGAACTCTTTGGCGCTGGACCAGACCAATGCCCGACGATTTAATCATCATTGGTTTCCCCAGGGTAAACAGAGGAGTCGCTGTCCTTGATGATCGAGTGTTCGTAGCAACGCTCGACGGATACCTTGTCGCACTCGACGCAAGCTCTGGCAATGTTCGATGGGAAACCCATGTAGCTGACAATGCACTTGCTCATTCGCTAACTTTGGCACCTTTAGCCATCGATGGAAAAGTAATAGTCGGTATTAGTGGTGGAGAAGCTGGAATAAGAGGTTTCATAGATGCTTACGATTCCGAAACAGGAGAACTCTCCTGGAGGACGTGGACCATTCCTGGCCCGGGCGAACCTGGTAATGAAACTTGGGGCGGTGACTCATGGATGCACGGGGCAGGAGCTACTTGGCTAACTGGAAGCTACGACCCTGATTTGGATCTGCTATACTGGGGTATCGGTAACCCTGGACCTGATTGGAACGGAGACGTGCGACCAGGAGACAACCTATACACTAGTGGTATTATGGCACTAGAAGGTGAAACTGGTAAAATGAGATGGCATTTCCAAGCCACTCCGCATGATACACATGATTGGGATTCAAATCAGATTCCAATCTTGTTAGATGCCGAATGGGAAGGAAAACCCAGAAAACTTCTGCTCAATGCAAATCGTAATGCGTTTTATTATGTGTTGGATCGTGAAACTGGAGAGTTCCTTCACGGCTTACCCTATGCCAAACAAACTTGGGCCGAAGGCTTAGACGATAATGGCCGTCCAATCAACATCCCTGGGATGGAGCCTTCTTATGAAGGCACCCTAGTCTGGCCTAGTCTCCAAGGAGCAACTAACTGGTTTAGTCCTTCCTACTCGCCTTTGAGCAAAAACTTCTATGTATCAGTGAGGGAAATGAGCGCCATTTACTACAAAACAGATGTCGAATATGAAGAAGGTCGTCCATATATGGGCGGAGGCGAACAGAGACTGGACGGAGACCAAGCTCAGGGATGGATATACGCTCTTGATGCACTCTCAGGCAAAAGAACGTGGGAATTCCGATTGCACTCCCCGCCGTGGTCAGGAGTAATGTCAACTGCAGGAAATTTAGTATTTGGGGCTTCGAACGAGGGGAACTTTTTTGCCTTGGACGCTACTAACGGAGAAGCTTTATGGTCCTTTTATTTCGGTGCTGGAGCACGCACAAACCCGATGTCCTTCAGACACGATGGTAATCAGTATGTTGTTTTTGCCGGCGGTAATAGCATCTACGTATTTGGGCTGTCTAACGGTCAAGAACAATAAACAGAGACTTAGCCAAAAACTTTCAAAAGTGCAAAAACTAGAACTCCAGTAGTAGAAACGTATAGCCATATTGGGAAAGTGTAGCGTGCTATTTTTCGGTGACTCTCAAAGCTCTGATCAAGGGCATGATAAAGAGTGGTGAAAACCATCGGTAATGCAATTATCGAAAAACAAATATGGCTGACCAGAATTGTGAAATATATAGGTCGCACCAACCCTTGAGATAAGAAAGGCGTGTCTCCGTGGAAATAATGGTAAGTGATATAACTCACCAGAAACAAACCTGAAAACAAGACAGCAGCAAGCATAAATCTTCTGTGTATGTCCACTTTGCCTTTTCTTATGTTCAGCCAACCTCCGACCAGACAAACTGCACAGGATGCATTCAGCAGGGCATTGATAGCAGGTAAATTCGCTACCCATCCCCTGTAATCAGAAACTCCCTCTTGAAAATAAATGAGCCAGATGAGAAATCCGCAGGCTATTCCAGAAAGCATCCAGATAAAAAATAAAGGCTTTTTAAAATATGCTTTGATTTCCATTGCCCCATTCTCAGTGATATTTAAATTGGGTTTATCTTAGAACAATTGTGGAACCGACCTAGGGCACTACTCTGAATTCTGGAAAAGGCACGATGAACTTTCCTCCGCCAGCACGCCACTCAGACTCCCTCTCGTACATCTCGTCAAAAAATGCCCAGGGTAACACGAAATAGTAATCGGGCTTCATAGCCCTACTTTCCTGCTCTGAAATTATGGGTATCCAAGAACCTATGGTATACCTGCCAAATTTCTCTGGGCTACGTTCTGCAGCGTAGTCAATTAAGCTGGTATCCAAACCAAAATACTGAAGTATTACATTTCCCTTAGTCGATGCTCCATAGACGTGAACTGTTTTACCATCTTCTTTAGCCTGCCGCACGAAGTCTAGACATTTGTTCTTGATAGAATCAATTCTATTTTTGAATTCCAGCAGGTCCTCCCTACTGCCCCTTTCTTCATAATCTATTGAACCCGTGCGATATTTTCTCGCAAAGATTCTGTAGCTACCACCGTTCACATTATTTTCAGACACCTCAAAAATCTCTAATCCACATTTCTCATACATATACACCAAAGATTTATACGAATAGAATTCAATATGCTCATGGCATATATTGCCAAGATCATTTTTCTCAAGCATTGGCGCTAAAGTCATTAGCTGAGCGACAAAAACCCCATCTTCATCTAGAACTTTCTGGATGTCTGAAACAAAGGATACTGGGTCATCTAGATCATAAAACATCCCTAACGCAGTTACCACTTTAGCTTTGGGGTGATCCAAGTCGGAAACAGCCTGTAAAAATGATTTCTCAGACCAAAAATCATGAATAACCCTATCACACCGAGTCGCCAATTCTTCCACTAGATTATTTGCCGGCTCGCAGCCCACCCTAATTGTAGATTCCGGGAAGTATTCCAACAGAGTTCCGTCGTTAGCTCCAATATCCAGAACCACATCCCCTTTTTCCAGATCGGTCTTTGCCAAAATATTGTCAACGACATCTTTCAGTTCCCTTTTCATAGTATCAGTGACGCCGGAACGGTACCAATATTGTCTTGAGTACAATAACTCTTGGGGAGCTGTGTGTTTTAACTGGGTCAGATCACACTCAGAGCAGTAGACTATATCAAGTGGCGCAGTCTTTCCTTGATCAATCTTCTCCTCCAGTACAAAATCGTTGATGTATTGATCACCGATCGAAAAAATAAATTCCAAATCACTATTACCGCACAGCCGACATTTATTATGTTCAATGACTTCTAGATCATTCATTCCCTAAATCCCCTCAAAACCTTGTTTTGTCTTGGTCCCCTGCGTAGGGACCGTTCTTTACTTCCATCATCTGCGCGTCCTCTAAAATCTTAAAACCATGACCTCCTGACAGTAGGACTAGCCAATCATTTTCTTCAAGGATTCTCGATGTTACAGGTTTTAGATCTGCGCTGAAAAAATCGACTTGCACTTTACCTTTTTTCACAAATATGACCTCTTGGGTACCGTAAGTTTCCCTTCTGAAAGGCTTGTGAACATGTGCTTGGATTTCTTTCCCTTTTTCATAACTCATATAACCCATTTGAATTATCGAGTCATCTGGTGTGATAAAATCGATGCCATCCTTATGGAACTGAGATCTGACGATAATAGCCAAATCTTCTCGGCCAGATTGTATTTTTTCAATTAGCATCGTTGGCTCTTCTAGTCCTAGCGATAGTCAACTTGATACCCATGGTCTTTCAACAGTAAATACTGCTCAGCTTTCTTGAGATCTTCTCGAATCATTTCGCTAACCAATTCGGAAAAAGAAATCTGTGGTTTCCAACCCAACTCCTCGCAAGCTAGAGAAGAGTCCCCAAGTAAAGTGTCGACTTCAGACGGCCTAAAATAGTCTTCGGCCACCTTGATTATTTCTTGGCCTTCCACCAAAGATCCACGCCTTCCCCTTGCTTCATCATTGATCGCATCGATGATTCCCACCTCACCCAATCCTGTACCCTGCCATCGAAGGTTTATCCCGATCTCGCTCGCAGCTATTTCAACGAACTCTCTGACGCTGTACTGCTGGCCAGTACTGATGACATAATCTTTAGGTTTTTCTTGTTGTAACATTAGCCATTGCATTTCCACAAAATCAGCTGCATGACCCCAATCCCTCCGAGCGTCTAGATTTCCGAGGAATAAACAATCATCTATTCCCATGGCAATCTTAGTCAATCCTCTGGTAATTTTTCTTGTCACAAAGGTTTCCCCACGCAGAGGAGACTCGTGGT
The DNA here is from genome assembly GCA_045561015.1 of Longimicrobiales bacterium. GTDB lineage: Bacteria > Gemmatimonadota > Gemmatimonadetes > Longimicrobiales > Gaopeijiaceae. The sequence continues at coordinate 20,130 of JBJKYO010000084.1, forward strand.
TGAACAAAATACCGGAACACGCGAACATCCCATAAGCCTCTCTATAATTCACAGTTATCCAATGAGCATAGAGCTTTGCTACAGCATAGGGCGACCTTGGGTAAAATGGGGTTGTTTCCTTTTGTGGAGTTTCCTGGACTTTTCCAAATAGTTCGGAAGTAGAAGCCTGATAAAACTTGGTCTTCTCAGTCAATCCCGATAATCTTATCGCTTCTAACATTCTTAAGGGCCCCAATGCATCAGAATTCGCAGTATATTCGGGCTTATCAAATGAAACCGAAACGTGGCTCTGAGCGGCTAAGTTGTAAATCTCGTCAGGCCTAACTTCAGCTATTGTCTTTAGCAGGCTGGAACCGTCGGTCATATCCCCATAGTGGAGTATAAATTGATTGTCTCCTAAATGCGGGTCCTTATAAATAGGATCAATGCGATCCGTATTAAAAATGGAAGTTCTCCTCTTGATTCCATGAACCTCATAACCTTTTTTCAATAGAAATTTGGCCAGGTAAGAACCATCCTGCCCAGTAATTCCAGTGACTAAAGCCTTCCTTCTTTCATCCACGTAATTATCCATCCAATTTCAGTTTGTGCTACAAAAGAGCATACATAACTGCAAGTGATTCTTTCGTACAAACATAAAACTTCACGTAGTTATCACCAATGCATCAGAACACATTGGGAGGATTAACTGGAGCGTCCTTCCCTGCTCCATAGGTAAAGTAATGGTACCAATCCAATCCCTGTGAAAATTAGGAGTTGCCACCATGGGGATCTGCCGGCGTCTCTCAGTCTTCTACATCCCACAGCCATAAATGGAAGGAATATAGGAAGCATGACAATTGTTCGAGCTGGATGGAACACAGTCACATCCCAGAAATCATTTCCCATCGTTTGATAGTCGACGATCGATCCGCTCCCATCTAACACTCCTGTAAACAGGAAAAAAAACCAGAACTCGGCTCGTCCTGCCTTCCCTTT
>JBJKYO010000085.1:0-25000 GCA_045561015.1 Longimicrobiales bacterium
ACTTTGCAACACGCGGAAGCTAAAATTCTTACCTTCTATCACACCATTTTCGACATCACTTTCAACTGCCCTGCTTTGACCACGACCACTGACTGTTCTTGTCAGTGTGCCCGTAAAACCCTGTCCCTCCTGAATCACAACTAATGTCATAGTCTGGGGGCCAATACGACCTCCCTGAGTAGATATCTCCCAAGTGCCAGTGAGCTCTTGAGCTACCGCTGGTGGTGTGATGGCTACCGAGAGGAATAGAGCGTATAGAACATTTCGGAAATTCATGGATCCATCTCCTTTCAGTGATCGCGTTAACCCTAAAGGTTACTTCTGCCTAGAGCTTTAGAATAAATTTTTTCGCATGTTAGCAGAAACTTTTTGTCACTCATACCTGAGAGCATCAATTGGATTCAATTTGGCCGCCCTTTGAGCTGGCCAAAGACCAAAGAACAATCCGATCCCAGCTGAAAATGCAAGTGCCATAACGATGGATTGGGGGGAAATTGCTGTATTCCACTCAGCAAACCGGCTAATCGCCATCGCTCCTCCGACTCCTGCTAGCACTCCAATGACTCCTCCCATCACACACAGAACTAAGGCCTCGATAAGGAACTGAAAAAGAATTGCTCCTCTTGTAGCACCCAGAGCTTTTCTGATACCAATCTCTCTCGTTCTTTCAGTCACGCTTACCAACATAATATTCATAATGCCGATTCCCCCTACGATGAGGCTGATTCCAGCTATACCTGCTAATAACAATGCAAAAGTTTCATTTGTTTCGTTGAAAGTTGCTATTAAATCACTGGAATTACGAACAGAAAAATCAACTGCCTCACCTGGACGAACTCGATGTTCACGTCGCAATGTGGCATCGATCTCAGCAAAGGCTCTGTCCATTAGATCTTGCGATGCTACCTGCGCAAAGATAGAGGACAATCGATTTCGACCTCCGAAAACCCTAAATTGAGCCGTACTAGTTGGAATAAATATTTCTTCATCTGGCCGATTAAATCCTGCTTCACCTTTTTCAGCCAAAATACCTAATACTTCAAAAGGCTGACCTCGTATTTGTATTGTTTTTCCGATCAGAATCGCAGCGGGTGTTCCAAGAGATTCTGGAACAGAATGACCCAAAACGGCAACTCTTCTTCGGCCTTGAACATGACCCTGATCAAAAAACAGGCCATGGTCTAGATCCAGATTATACATGCCAAAATATTCGGGCCACACCCCTCGAGTTTGATTGTTTGAATTCCAACGTAAATAAGCGATTTGAGTCCTTGAACTTATTTCAGGGGAAATAGTCAATACATCAGGACTTTGGTCTCTAAGTGCCTCAGCATCCTCTACAGTAAGATCTTCAGTGGTTCCCGTCGAAACCCCTCCAAAGAATCGCTGTCCAGCTCTAATAGTCAGAACGTTTGTGCCCATTCGAGAAATCTGATCTTCCACACGACGCTGGGCACCTTCGCCTAATGCAACCATCGCAATCACTGCCGACACACCGATAATAATTCCCAGAGCTGTCAAAAAAGAACGTAATAAATTCGCCCTTATGGCTCCTAACGCCACCCAAAGAATTTCTTTGATCAGCATACTAGCCTATTACCTCCCCCCTCCAAACATACCGCCTCCAGATCTTGACCTTATTCTGTTGAGAAACTCATCTTGTCCAGCTCGGAGTTGAGCCGCCCCAACGATTGCTAGCTCATCTCCAACATTCAACCCAGACATGACCTGTGTAAAATCCCAGTCATTCAGCCCGAGTTGCACCAACTGTGGTTCGATGGAACCGTCACTTAAAATCTTAAAGACAATCCCCGGACGCTCAGGTACTGAGCTGCGGCCTTGTTCATTCGTTGAGCCCCGTGCAGCTACCAAATCAGGATCTTGCGGAGCTCTTCCTCTACCAGCAACCCGGTTTTGAATTAGTGTCCTGGCAGAATCTTGGGAAATCTCCCCTCTTTGAACTTTTGATCTCAACGAATCTACCTCCGCACCCACAGGACCCCTCGGCCTGTTAGTATTTCCTGGTTCTGCCTCTGAGTTGCCAGGGCGAGCGCCTCGTTCTCCCTGTGCTCTACCTCCCCCTCGACCGGCCCGATTTGAAAATAATGAGCGTATATCAATATCCTGAAGCCCCAGTATTGATGCAGCAGCAGGCGCGTCCTGCGGAGTCACTACAGCATTATTAGGGATAAGGTGAACTCCCGGTGCTTCATTAATCAAAATCTCAACTTCTGCGTTCATGCCAGGCTTCAGCAACCCTGACTGATTGTCTAGTTGGACTATGACTGGAAACATAGTCACACTTTGTTCTACAACCGCTTGTGGTTCTATTTTTTCTACGAGACCAACAAACGGTCTCCCTGGATATGCCTCCACAGTCACCCTAGAAGTCATTCCACTCTCTACATCTCCCATATCTGTTTCATCAACAAGAGTACGAACTTGCATAAGTCCTAGGTCAGCCATAATCACTAAGGTAGTCCCACCTGAAACGTTTTGTGATGCTGATTGTATAACCTGCCCTTCCTCCACATTCTTCTCTAAGATGGTTCCAGCAGAAGGAGCTCTTATAGTGACATCACTGAGTCGCAGTTCGTTCAGTTCATAATTGGTCTCTGCTTTGACCAAATTCGCCTGTGCATTCGCATAGTCCAAGTTGTTGCTCTCATGCTCCTGTAACGAAATGACACCAGAAGAAAGCAATTCTTCCGAGCGCAGTTTTTGAGCTCCTGAAATATCTAACCTTGCTTTAGCTACTTCTAGGTCAGCTTTAGCCTGGTCGAAACCATTTTGAACGTCCCTAGGATCGATTCGTGCCAGAAGAGCTCCAGGGCCTACCTCATCTCCAACATCAACACGCATGCCAACCACTTCTCCAGAAGCTTTAGATTTTACTTCTACCTTGCGTATAGGCTCAATGTTTCCTGTCGCCTCTACAGTAATACTGAGATCTCCTTCGATCACAACCGCTGTATCATAGGTAGGGGCCGTATTAGCCTCCGTATCAGTACAGGAGATTCCCCAAATCAGAACATTCAGTAAAAGAAATGATTTAATAATGTTGATCACGTCCATGTCAAAACCCCTCTTTATCATTGAGGAAATCTTTATCTATCAAACCATCAAGCAAGTGGACCTGTCGCTCAGCATAGTCTGCAATATCATTTTCGTGAGTTACAATCACAATTGTTTGACCTTGAGCGTTAAGGTCCACAAAAACTTTCATTATGTCCTTGCTTGTAGTAGAGTCCAGATTACCTGTGGGTTCATCTGCTAGTAACAGCGCAGGTTCATTAACGAGTGCCCTTGCCACAGCAACTCTTTGTCGTTGACCTCCTGAAAGTTCTGGAGGGCGATGGTCCATCCTGTCCCCCAATCCAACCAAAGACAACTTCTCTTCAGCCCTCTCTCTTCTCTCCTTAACTCCAACACCCGCATAAATCAAAGGGAGTTCTACGTTGTGAAGAGCCGTGGCACGTGGTAAGAGATTGAAGGTCTGGAATACGAATCCAATCTCTTGATTTCTTACTCGAGCTAGTTCGTCTTCACTCAGGTTGCTGACCTGACCTCCATTCAACCAATAATTTCCAGCTGTTGGGGTATCCAAGCATCCTATCAAATTCATGAAGGTAGATTTGCCGCTTCCCGAAGGCCCCATCACCGCCACAAATTCTCCAGTTGCAATCTCGAGATCAACTCCATCCAATGCTTTAACGGTCTCAACACCCAAAATGTAATGCTTAGATAAGTCTTCTGTTTTAATAACCAATTTTCTAGAACTCCATTCCTAAAATTGCTTCTAGCTCAGCGCGAGCTAGAACATAATCGTAACGGGCATTAACCAAATCTACCCTGGCCTGATCAACTGCAATCTGACTTGTGACCACATCCAGAATTATAGCAACTCCAACTCGATAGCGTTCCCGGGTGACACGCAGATCCTCGTTAGCTACGGCCAAGGCCTCTTCCGCAATATCAATTGCCATTTCTGACGTTCCCAAGAACCGAAATGCTGCATCCGCTTCCTGTCGAGCTCCTCGACGAGCATCATCTTCCTGCAGTCCCGCCACGTATGCCGATGATTCTGCCCGCACTACACTCGCTTCTCTTGAAAACCCATTAAACAGAGGGTAGCTCATATTGAAATTCAAATTCCAGCTAGTCAGTCCTTGTTCAAATGAAGCCTGCTGGTTTGACCAATTATAGCCACTATTCAAACTAAAGGTAGGAAGATAACTAGCTTTCGCCGAGGAATATGCTTTTTCCGCAGCAGTAAAATTAGCATTGGCAGCCACTACAGACGGGGATTCGCTCTCTGCGATTCTCAGCACCTCGACTTGCTCTAATCCAAGCGGGGTCGGGCCCAAATCTTCTGGAGCCACTGGTGCTACAGGTTCAGACATTCCTATTTGGCGACCCAGTCCAAAACGTGCTATTTGTGTTTGGTTCTCAGCGCTGAGCAGAGCTTGACGTGCGTTGATTAATTCTAGACGAGCCCGCAGAGTATCTGAAACAGTTCCCCCGCCAAGTTGTTGTCTCATCCGAGTCATCTCTAGACTTTGAGTGGCTTGTTCTATTCTTAAGCGAGCTACTTCTCGCAACTCTTGTTGCCGAAGGGCCTGAAAAAAAAGATTCTTCGTCTGAAATATGACATTAAAATTTTGATCCGTTTGAAGGGCTTCTGCAGCGACATAATCTGCCCTTACCCGGGAAAGCTCGGAGAAACGCTGTCCACCTTGGAATAAATTATACCGGGCGTTTAAACTAGCATTATAAGAATTGGCACTACCCGAAACTATTCTATCCGTGTTTGAGTCGAACCGATCTGTACTGCGAACAGACATTCCAGAGCCTGTAGAAATGGTGGGCAAGAAAGATCCAACTGCAGTCCGTTTCGATTGATTAGCAGCAATTACATTCTGTTCCGCTTGAGCTATCTGTGGACTGACCATGACTGCCCGCTGTATTGCATCTTGGAGGGTTACCTGAACAGCTTCTGGTTCCATTACAAAGCGTTCTTGTGCAAATACCGGAACGGCTGTGGCTAGCAAAACAATGCACACCCAGTGCGAATTTTGATTCATTGGACAAACCTCTCATTGGCTAACGCTATGGGAACTTCCCTATACAGTTTCTACCCAGTCGTTCAATAGAATAAGATACACAACCCAACCAAATCGTTAAATCTCTATTCAACAATCAATGCTTTCTATAACACCCCTTTACGCTATCCGAATACACTTATTCACGACAATTTGTTTCTTGTTTTCCTACAAAAGACTGCTGGGATCGCGGTCAATGATCAACCGGACATCTCTACCTTTGGTTTTGAATTCCCTGGCGAGATGATTAATCAACTTATCAAGGGCGGGCACAGAGGCGCTCCGAAGCAAAAAATGCCAACGCCATCGGTTGTGAATTTTTTCGATGGGACAAGGGGCTGGCCCCACGATGCTCACTTCAGAACCAATCTTTCTCTTTTCATTCACGCCGTGAACAAACCTGACAGCTGCTTCAATATTTTCGGCTGCGCACTCCTTGTCTGGACTGCTCATAACAACATTTATCAATCTCACATAAGGCGGATAGCTGGGATTTCTTCTTTCTGCAAGTTCTTTCTGGACAAAACCCAAAAAATCATGTTTGAGTGTAGCTTGAAGCACGTAATGTTCAGGAAGAAAAGTCTGTACAAAAACTTCCCCACCCAAACTCCCTCGTCCTGCTCGCCCAGCTACTTGGCTCAACAACTGAAAGGTTCTTTCGCTAGATCTAAAATCTGGCAAATGCATTCCCACATCGGCGTTAATGACTCCAACAAGTGTGACCCTGGGAAAATCCAACCCTTTTGATATCATTTGGGTCCCCAATAGTATATCAACTTCCCCTCTTTCGACTCGTCCCAGGATCTCTTGATGGGACCATTTCCTGGAAGTAGTGTCGACATCCATCCTAGCAAGCCTTACGCTAGGAAAAGTCTCGAGCACAATCCTTTCCACCTGTTCCGTCCCCATACCTCTAAAGGATAAATCGCTGGACTCACAGTCTGAACACTTCACAACAGCTTTCCTAGCAAGCCCACAGTGGTGACAAACCATCTGGTCGCGATTTCTATGGAAAGTCAGAGAGACCGAACATTTATTGCAATTTTCTACGCTACCGCAAGAACGACACTGAACAAAAGAGGAATAACCACGTCTGTTTAGTAGCAACAGAGTCTGTTCACCTTTTGCAAGGCGATCGCCTATAGCATCTTTCAGACGATTACTCAAAACAATACTGAAATCTCCAACTGGTTCCTTCCCAGATTTTCGATTTCTTAATTCCTTTCGCAAATCCACCGTATGAACAGGTGGTAGTTTTCCTCCTCCCACCCTCTCAGGTAAAGCAATGTAGTGAAATTTTCCCTTCTCTTTGTTGTGCCAGCTCTCAAGTGAGGGAGTTGCGGATCCAAGTATGCATACCCCCCTCTCCTTCGCGGCTCTTACTGTAGCTACATCTCGAGCTTGATAACGAGGGGCTTCATTTTGCTTATATGTTGCATCATGCTCTTCATCAACTACGATTATACCTAGGTTCTTAACTGGAGCAAAGATAGCCGAGCGCGCTCCCACTGCCACCATCTTTTCACCCCCTTTCAGCTGTTCCCAAGCATCGAAACGTTCTCCTTCGGACAAAGCCGAGTGTAATACAGCTACTTGGTTTCCAAATCGAGCGCGAAAGCGAGAAACAGTTTGAGGAGTCAAAGAAATCTCAGGGACAAGCACAATGGCTCCACTTCCTCTTTCGAGAATTTTCTTAATTACTTCGACATAAACTAAAGTCTTGCCCGAACCCGTCACGCCGTGTAGTAATGTGGAAGTCCCCTTACTCTCCTCATACAAATTCAAAATCGTCTTGATCGCATTTGCTTGATCCTCTGTAGGCACGTGTTTCATCTTGTCAGAGGTTGGGAGGTCGGCAAATGGATCCCTTTTCACATTCCTATCTTTAATCTGCACCACACCCTTCTTTTCCAAAGCAGAAATGACTCCTCGACTAAATCCTGCCTGTTTGACAAGATGAGACAATTCTAATTCCCCCCCAGCACTAGCCAATATCCTATAAGCTTCGAATTGTCTCTTGGCTCTTCCCAGCAGATTCTCAAGCTCCGCTAAATTTTCAAACCACTTATAAATAGACACTACTTTTTCAGTCTTGACTGGAGAAGCATCAGGTGAACCACTTTTAATCTCAATCATCCCTTCACTTGCCAATGATCGAAGTTCCTTGCGAATTGAGCCAATCTCCAGTGTTCTTCTCAGAAAATCCGTAGAAATTGCACCTCTACCCTCGAGAAACTCAATTATTCTTTGTTCTCGGGAGTTCCCTGTTGGCGATGAACTGTCTAGAAGGGTCACCCTTTCTTTAGCAATACGGGTCAAAAAGGAAGGTAACATGGCCTTAAGAATCATTCCCAAAGGGGTGGCATAATAGGCCGCCATCCAAACTGCTAACTCCATCTGACCGCTAGTCACAGCAGGCTGGTCATCTAGTAACCCAAGGATGGGTTTGACCGTTTTAAGACTTGTTTTGGTGGCGAAATCCACCACGAATCCAATTTTTTCATTACTGCCAAATGGAACTAACACTCTACTACCTATGGCAGGTCTCAAGTCGCCTAAAGAGTAAATGAAATTCCTATCTAAAGGAATTGGTAGTGCGACTTCGACGTATTCGTTACGTGACTTCAGACTAATTACCCCAGTAGTGCCAAGATTTCATGTTGCCGATTCTTCGGAGTTACTTCTGGTCCTTCAGGACCCCAATAGACGTTAACTTCACTGCGAATTCCCACCTCATCTGGAATATAGATCCCAGGCTCCACTGAAAACCCGACCCCTGTAATCAATGTTCTATCATCCCTGGTTTCCAGATTGTCTAAATTGGGCCCACTGCCATGAAGATCGACATCCATAGAGTGTCCCGTACGATGTACAAAAAAATCTCCGAAGCCAGTCTTTGCAATGGCGTCACGACAAACGTCATCGACTTGATACCCGAAGATTCTTTCCCCTGATGCATGTGCATCGTTTAGGAAACGGATAGCTTCTTCTCTAGCATTCCTTACAGATGTCCAAATTTTCTTCACCCGGCTTGACGGCTCCTTATCTAGAACAGCCATCCAAGTTTGGTCAGCGAAAACCCCTTCCGCATTTTCCTTTCCCCAGAGATCTATCAAGAGGACCTCTCCCCTCTGTATCTCATCACCTTGTTCCCCTGGATCATAATGTGGATCCGCAGCATTCTTTCCTATGGCCACATGACAATCAGGCTGGTTTTGTAGCCCCCTGTTGTGTAATTCACCTCTTATCCAGTCTGCCAATTCGCCTTCTGACCAAGGCTTTTGTTCTCTCACCTGGTCTGCAGCTTTTTCGAATGCTTTCATTGCCACTTCCTTGGCAACCTCAGCACACCTCCTGTGTCCTTGCAACTGTTCCGTCGTCCATACAGAATGAAAAATTGACACAAAATCACCTGAACTTTCCACATCGACACCAAGCTTGGTGATGAGCTCCAATATCCCAGATGGAACACGATCTAAGGTTGGCACATTGGACCGGGGTGATACTTCCATCGCAATGCGTGACTTATCCTGCAATAAATTTGTCAGTTTCTGCTCCATTTCACTCCATCCCTGATAATCCACGAGATCCCAAGGCCAGTGGCCCCAGGCACAATGCTCAATAGCGTGAATCAACGCAGCTGGTTCTCCTTGAGCAGGAATTAGAGTAAAAGATCGACGCGATGTGTTCTGAAGGCCGAGCATGGCTTTGGCTATGGGATTTTGACCATGGAAATCGTAAAACAACCACCCGTCTAAATCCGCCTCTCGAAGAGACTGCTGTACTTCAGCCACTGGAATAGGGCCCTTCCTTAGACCTTCTGTTGAGTCAGTCACGAACCTACCAAAGTTCTGGTTCTTCCGAAGCTTCCATTTCTTTGAGCGCCTCCCTCAAAAGAATCTCTTCTTCATCGGAAATCACTCTATTCACTAAAGGCTCTGGCTCATGTTCACGCTTATACTTAAGAAAAAAGACTAAAAGGCTAAGTCCAAGAATGAGAACGCTAGGAGGTACCACCCAAGCCATCAACCCAGCACCTGTGGTTCTAGGGTAAGCAAGATATTCTTCCCCATGGTTGGTAATTACCCAATCAACCAGCTCCTGCATCGATCCGCCTTCTCTCGCCATTACCTGGAGGCTATCTCTTAACATTGCTCCTTCAAGAGATGTGCAGACTTCCAACATCAGACCAGGACAGTAGGGAGACTTCAACCTCGAAATTGCCTGTTCAGCTACTGGATGAGGTTCTGTCGGATTACTCAGTGATTCTTGCTGAGCCTCTCCAGAAAGACCCTCCGTATATAGAGCATTTACACAAACAATGCAGATCACTAACGCTTTCAACAATTTCTCTTTCATTATTTAAAGAGCCCCATATCTAAATTTTATGACATCCGGCCGATTATCATACGACTAATCTAATCGAAAAGTCTCAGACAATCCTAATTTATCGATCTAAATCCACTGCCGCGAGTGCTCTCAAAACTGCCTTGACTCCTAAACCAGTCCGCTTGGGGTCATAGCCACCTTCTAATGTCGCTGTAACTCCACACTCTTTAGGTGCACGACGAAGGATTTCCCCAGTCAAGAAATGGAGGTCTTCCGGTTCAAGGCATAGATCTCCCAAGGGATCTCCCTCCATCACATCGAAACCTGCAGAAATCAATATGAACTCAGGATCAAAAGATCCTAATACTTGCTCGAGATTCTCTAGAAAAAGATCGCGATACTCACTTGCTGGCGTGTGAGCTTTGACTGGAACGTTCTTTGTCATTCCAACGCCAGCACCTTCCCCGATTTCGCCAATAGATCCGGAACCAGGAAAATGTGGCCATTGATGTAGCGAGAAATAATAGACTGACCCATCCCGATAGAAGATGTCCTGAGTTCCATTTCCATGGTGTACATCCCAATCGATGATAAGCACTTTCTGAATATTGCAATTCACCTGCAACCAGCGAGTCGCTATCGCCACATGATTAAGCAAACAGAAACCCATAGCTCGATCTGCAGTGGCATGATGGCCTGGAGGTCGAGTTGCGACAAACGCGGTGGACAGTTCCCTTTCATGAACCATCTTGACTGCCGTCACCAATGCCGAAGCAGAACCACAGGCAGCGTTCAAAGAATTGGGAGAAACGATCGTGTCAGGATCAATCGAAACCGGTCTAGATTCCTCAGTCGATATTTTTACAGCCTGCCTAAGGGATTTCAAATGTGATTCTGTATGAACCCGAAGAATATCTTGGTCTTCTATTCTCCCTGATTCAACCTGGATTACCTTGCCATCAATCGCTAACAGGTCTTGGCCGACAGCAGATGCAACTGCTCTGAGTCTTCCCTGATGCTCAGGGTGTCCCCATCCCGTATCATGCAGAGAAGCATCCGGATGAATGAAAAATCCGACAGGACGTGCAGTGTCTTCCATACCTGACAACTAATTCTGATTCCCTGATTCTGCAATTCTCTCTTGAAGTGTGCGTACTGAGTACACTCTTGAACGCAGAGCAATCAAGGCGTCACAGGCCGCACTAGTCGCAGACATCGTAGTAAAATATGGGATCTTATGATTGATAGCAGCTCGACGCATTGAATAATCATCATATTGGGACTGCTTTCCCAAAGGTGTGTTTATTAATAGATCTACTTCTCCAGAAACTATGCGGTCCACTATGTGGGGCCGACCTTCTCCTACTTTATACACATACTCTGACGGTATACCCCTGTCTTTCAAATAATGATGTGTTCCCTCTGTGGCCCATATCTCGAATCCCATGTCATGAAATCTGCGCAAAATGGGAGCTACTGTTCGCTTGTCCCTATCATTAACAGTTACGATTAGAGTCCCACCCTTTACGGGAAGCAAATTGTCACAGGATGCCTGTGCCTTCGCTATAGCCATTCCAAAGGATTCATCTATTCCCATCACTTCACCTGTCGATTTCATTTCTGGGCCTAGCAATATATCTGCCTCAAAACGACTGAATGGAAAAACAGCTTCTTTCACTGCGACAGTTGAAGTTCTTTTGGGCTCTGAGACATTCAAGTCCTTCAATTTCTTGCCAACTATAACGTTCGCAGCAATTCTACCCAGCGAGAGACCTGTTGCCTTACTCACGAAAGGAACAGTTCTCGACGCCCTGGGATTCACTTCAATCACATAGACAATTCCATCTTTGATCGCATATTGAACATTGAGGAGGCCCACTACTCCAAGCTCTAGTGCAAATTTTCTGGTCTGTTCTCTTATTTGGTCTATCTCATCGGTACTGAGAAGGTAAGGTGGAAGCACACATGCCGAATCTCCCGAATGCACACCTGCACCTTCTATGTGCTGCATAATGCCCCCAATGACGACTTCTTCTCCATCGCATAGTGCGTCCACATCAGCTTCAAAAGCATCTTCTATGAAGCTATCTATCAGCACAGGGTGATCTGGAGAGATTTTTATTGCTTTCTCGAAATAATTCCCTAGTGATTCACTGTCATAAACGATTTCCATGCCACGACCGCCGAGCACATAACTGGGTCGAACCAACAGTGGGTAGCCGACTTCTTCAGCTACCGCCAAAGCCTCTTTTTGACTTCTAGCCATTCCATTCTTTGGCGGTGTCGCGCCCACTATCTGACACACTTCTTCGAAACGTTCTCTATCTTCAGCACGATCGATAGCGTCTACTGATGTCCCTAAGACTGTAACTCCAGCTTCAGATAATGCATGGGCCAAGTTGAGCGGGGTTTGACCTCCCAACTGGACAATAACTCCTTCTGGTTTTTCCTTAATGACAACTTCTAAAACATCTTCAAGTGTTAAGGGCTCAAAATATAGTTTGTTACTTACATCAAAATCGGTTGACACAGTTTCTGGATTCGAATTGATCATAATTGTCTCGTATCCAGAATCCTTTAGAGCCATAACCGCCTGAACACAGCAATAATCAAACTCAATCCCCTGTCCGATACGATTGGGGCCACTGCCTAGTATGACAACCTTGCGTTTATTCGATGGATTTGATTCGTCTGCATCCTCATAAGAAGAATAATAGTAGGGTGTTTCTGCAGGAAATTCTCCAGCACAAGTGTCAACTACATTGTAGCTTGGGTGAATACCAAACTCATGCCGCTGGTTTCGCACTGCAGCTTCACTTACACCCCTCAAGTCTCCCAACTGAGCATCTGAGAAACCATTTCTTTTCATTAATTTCAAGTCTTCAACTTCAATCTTTTCCAAATCTTGGTACATCATTTCCATCTGGATAATCCCAACCAATTGGTGCAGAAACCATGGATCGATCTTGCAAGCCTGGTAGATATCCTCCATGGCTTCAGCAAAGTCGACACCTCCTTTCTGATCCATAGCCGCAGTCAAAGCTCGCTTTAACTGGAATGGCCTATCGGGAGTTGGGATTCTAAGTGCAGCCAAAAGTGACGAGAAATCGTCAGTTTTCAATCCATCATCCTCCAGAGAGTCCCCCTCCATCCAGCCTAGGCGTCCAATTTCGAGCCCTCTAATTCCTTTTTGCCAAGCCGACTTGAACGTTCGGCCTATTGCCATAGTTTCACCGACAGCTTTCATCTGTACACCAAGTACTTTACTGGACTCAGGAAATTTCTCAAAAGCAAAACGAGGAAACTTAACAACGACATAGTCTAGAGTAGGCTCAAAAGACGCTGGAGTTGTCTTGGTGATGTCGTTTGGCAATTCGTTTAGCAAATAACCCACAGCCAGTTTGGCCCCAACTCTAGCTATAGGAAATCCTGTGGCCTTAGAAGCCAGAGCTGAGGATCGTGAAACTCTTGGGTTCATCTCCACAACTAGCATTTCTCCAGTGTCTGGATCTATGGAGAATTGAATATTACATCCCCCCGCTTCTACCCCGATCTCTCTGATGATTTCGATCGCAGCATCACGCATTCTCTGATACTCCACGTCCGAAAGAGTTTGTGACGGAGCCACAGTTATAGAATCCCCTGTATGAACTCCCATGGGATCAAAATTTTCTATTGAACAAACGATTATGACATTGTCGGAAGCGTCGCGTACGACTTCCAACTCGTATTCCTTAGCTCCTATAACACTCCTATCTATGAGTACTTCCGTAATTGGTGAAGCCTCTAAACCATGACTTACAAACCTCTCAAATTCATCGGCATTATAGGCAATCGCTCCACCCGTTCCACCCATAGTGAAACTAGGTCTAATTATGGCAGGATAACCCACTTCATCTATTATTCCAAACGCCTCTTCAACAGTCTTAGCAAAACCGCCGTGTGGAACTGATAAACCAATACGATGCATAGCAGCAGTAAACTGCTCCCTATCTTCGGCCATCTGGATAGATTTTGCATTGGCCCCAATCAATTCCACCCCATATTTTTCTAACACTCCATTCTCGGAAAGAGTCATGGCAATATTCAGAGCAGTTTGACCGCCCATAGTGGGAAGCAGTGCGTCTGGATTTTCTCTTTCAATGACCCTTTCAACCCAATCAGCCGTGAGAGGTTCAACGTAGGTTCTGTCCGCGAGATCGGGGTCTGTCATAATCGTCGCTGGATTGGAATTGACCAAAATTACCCTATAGCCATCTTCCTTAAGAGCACGTACAGCTTGTGTCCCAGAATAGTCGAATTCACAAGCTTGTCCAATGATTATTGGGCCAGATCCCAATATCAAAATGGATTCAAGATCAGTGCGTCTAGGCACTGGAACGAGTCTCAGTTCTCAAAGTGCAAATAAAACAATCTCCAACTAAAAAATCACCAACACCGGAGGAGAAAGTACCCTAATTCCCTCTTTCCGCAACAGCCCTCAACTATAATCTTACTGATCCCTTTTTGAAGACTCTTTTCGAACAGCCGTTATCAATGCAAAAAGGAATCCACCCCAAACAAATCCCAGTACCAGTATCATTGTAACTACAGTAGATGTTGTCATCTGCTATATAACCCTTATTAATCCGATTTTTTTCGGCTGAGGTTAGACTCGATCAACAGATCGAATTTCAAGAACATCGCCAATTTCTTTCAGTCCAGCTATTACATTAGTGATGTGTTCAGTCCGATCAATTCCTAGAAGTTCTATTCCACGAGAAACTTGTGTTCTATCAACACCAGCTGCGAACGCTTTATCCTTAAATTTCTTCACCACAGACTTAGGTTTTAAATCATCTATACCATTTGGTCTCACTAAACAACAAGCATAGACCAGACCGGACAATTCATCACATGCAAAAAGCACTTTGTCCAACAGTGTTTCTGGCTCAACCCCAGTCAGTTCTGGCGCGTGTGCCTGTATCGCTTGCAATACTTCACTGGGATAGCCTAACCGTTTCAGTTCTTTTAAACCAACATGTGGATGTTCATCTGGGTATTGCTCCCAGTCAAGATCATGTAAAAGCCCAGCGATTCCCCATAAATCTTCGTCTTTTCCATACATGCGAGCGTAGTGACGAACTGCGGCCTCGACGGCTAACATGTGTTTCCTTAGTCCAACATTTTCAACCCACTTCTCTAGAAGTTCTACAGAGGCACTGCGACTGACCGACATATCTGCCAAGGCTATACTCCTAGGTGATTCACTCATGATGATAGTACGTCCAAGGTCAGCACAAAACCGAGATAGGTCAACCTTATTTGATCCGCTAGGTGATTGTCTACCAAAGAAATCAAATTGCTGCAGACGGACAAAGATCGGACATCATACAAAGCTGGCATTGAGGTCTCCGCGCAAAACAGACTTCTCGACCGTGAAAAATCAACAGGTGAGACAGGAGAGTCCAGCTATCTTGGGGAAATAACTGTATGAGGTCTTTTTCCACTTTCTCTGGGTTTACCTCCCGAGTCAAAGCAAGAAGATTTGATATACGTTTCACATGAGTATCTACAACCACTCCTTCATTGATACCGAAGGCATTCCCCAAAATAACATTAGCTGTTTTTCTTCCGACTCCAGGCAAAGCTGTAAGTTCCTCTATAGTTCGGGGCACGTTACCGCCATGCTTCTCCACAATGCCCTTAGCAAAACCAATAATATTTTTTGCTTTATTACGGAAGAATCCAGTCGAATGAATTAAGGTTTCAACATCTTCCTGACTGGCGCTCGCAAGATCATTCGGACTTGGATAACCCAGGAATAACTTGGGGGTAACCATGTTTACGCGCTCATCTGTAGTCTGCGCCGAGAGAATTGTAGCAACACCTAGCTGAAAAGGCCCCTCATGCTCCAGAGCACAATGTGCGTCTGGATACTCTTGAAGAAGCAGGTCAAAAATTTGGAGTGACCTCTCACGCACAGATTTCTTTGATTCTCTAGGCAATAGCTGACTCCTAAGGAATGGTCACTCTAATGCTTAAGCAAATCGGCAGATCCTTCCGCGTCTGATGAAAATTTTGACATCAACATTTTCTTACTTAGCCATTTATTCGAGATTAGCAGTATCGTTAGAACAACACACCACTGGATAAGTACCGTACCTATGTTCAACGGCGAAAAAAGAGTCCAGGTTTCCCGAAAAGATTCACCCTGGACCTGGTATAACCACCAAATCATCAGGACGACAGATTCCACCATCACCAACCTAATCGCCCAGTCCCACCAAGCCCCGATATATATGTCTGAATCGCCAGTATTAATGTATCGCTCCCTCCACTCCTTTATCCCGTACTTCAAGACTGCAAAAGCAAAGAAAAATCCTGACAACATCAGACCAACTCCCCAGACCCAATCTTGATTAGCAAAAAAAGGACCAGCTCCAGGTGTATCTGTCCAATTCAAAGCACTGGGAACACCGAAAAGAAATCCAGCCACACCTACCAAAGCTATGGCGCGGGAACGACTCATACCCAGGTCAATCAATATCCTACTCGGCAATTCAATCAAAGCCACTAAGGAAGTCCACGCAGCAAATAGCAGAGCCATAAAAAATAGAGCCATAAAAAACTGAC
The DNA here is from genome assembly GCA_045561015.1 of Longimicrobiales bacterium. GTDB lineage: Bacteria > Gemmatimonadota > Gemmatimonadetes > Longimicrobiales > Gaopeijiaceae. Next base: position 16,047 of record JBJKYO010000085.1, read on the forward strand.
CACCAGGAATCAGAGAAAACAACTGCGGAACCCAAATGAAAGTCAGACCTTCATTGCCTGCACCCACTATCTGTGCAGAAGCATCTGGCATCACCGAGAAAACGGTGCCCAAAACCATGATCCCAGCAAGCAGCGAAATTGCGTTGTTCCCAAAGCCGATCACAAAAGCATTCAGGGCTGTGTCTTCCCTGCTCCTCATGTAAACAGCATAGGTCAGAACCAGCCCCCAACCAGCTCCAGTGTCCCAGGCATTTTGTGTCAGTGCTTCTAACCAAATCCTTGCATCAGTGAGCTCAGAAAGCTTGGGGGTAAAAAGAAAAGCTATTCCCTCCATAGCACCAGGTAGTGTCACCGCTCGAATTGCCAGAATCACTATTAATATGATTAGACCTGGAATCAGTATCTTGGTCGCTCTTTCTATGCCTTTGACTCCCTTAGAAACAACAAAAATTGCCATTCCCATAGCAATGGCATGAGTCACAAGAGCCCATGGTGTGCCTGCAAAATTTTCCCAGAAAGCTTCAGGTATGACGGTAGGAATTTCTCCCTGCAAGCTCGCCAGGAAAAACCTCAAAGTCCAACCCATGACTACACTGTAATAACACATTATAGCCGCTGCTACGAACGCTACCCAACTACCCATCCATGTAAACTTAACACCGACGGTTTTCATGAACGCTCCGATAGCCCCCGAGCGTGTTGCCTTGCCCATCCCGAATTCTAAAATCAATAACGGGACGGACCAGAGCATTAGAAAAACCAACCATGCCACCAAAAACGACCCGCCCCCATTGGAAGCCGCTACTCGAGGGAATCTCCATATATTACCCGTGCCCACTGCCATCCCTAGCATCGCTAAAAGCATTCCCCAACGGGAGCTGAAAACTTCAATTTTCGGTGCCAACACAACCTCCAGATTTTATGTGCAAGAGCCACCCTAAACTCATCTACAAGTTCGGCTCATTCGAATACCAGCAGGCTATCTAAGGTTTGGATAAACGATCAGAGACCCACTGACAAACCTTTTCTATAGCTATTCTTTCTTGGTTTAATGAATCCCGATCACGAATAGTCACAGTACCGTCCTCTACAGTCAGTTTATCTATAGTAACGCACCAGGGTGTCCCTGCCTCATCTTGCCTCCTATATCGTCGACCTATTGATCCTGCCATGTCATAAAAGGAAGGTATGGAAGCACGTCTCAAATCCTCATATAAACCATCAGCAAGCTCTGGTAGTCCCTCCTTCTTCATCAAAGGGAAAACGGCCACCTTAGTCGGCGCTATTCTAGGATCAAGGCTGAGGAATACTCTCTCTTTTCCATCAATATTTTCTTCGGTATATGCATCCAACAAAGCTATTAGAACCGTTCTTTCCACACCTACAGCAGTCTCAACAACATACGGAACAAACCTTTTATTATTTGCCGAATCAATGTATTCCAACCTTTTCCCAGAGTGATCCTGATGACGTCTCAAATCGAAGTCTGTTCGACTGTGAACGCCCTCAAACTCCTGCCATCCAAATGGGAACTCATACTCTATATCTACAGCTTTCTTGGCATAATGAGCTAATTCGTCAGGACCATGCTCGTGGACTCGCAATTTCTTTTCTGATATACCCAAAGAATAGCTCCATTCCAGTCTGGCATTCAGCCAGTATTCGAACCATTCTTCATCTGTGCCAGGTTCCACAAAAAACTGCATCTCCATTTGTTCGAATTCACGAGTCCGAAAAATGAAATTTCCTGGTGTGATTTCATTACGGAAGGCCTTACCAACCTGAGCAATTCCAAAGGGTACTTTTTGACGAGAAGAATTCTGAACATTTATGAAATTGACATAAGCGCCTTGAGCAGTTTCAGGTCTAAGAAAGGCAGTCGAAGCCGCGTCTTCTACAGGTCCCATAAAGGTTTTAAACATCAAATTGAACATCCTCGGATCTCCGAATACATCCCGTTGTCCGCAAGTGGGACACTGCCCTTCATCAACGCCTGGCGTATCTGCCCTAAAGCGACGATGACAATTGGAGCATTCCACCAAAGGATCTGTGAAACCATCTAAATGTCCTGAAGCTTCCCAGACTTTAGGATTCATGAGGATAGATGAATCCAGCCCCTCAATATCGCCCCTGCGATGCACCATAGTACTCCACCACTGTTCTTTGACATTTCGCTTCAATTCATTACCAAGAGGTCCGAAATCCCAAACTGAACCAGCCCCCCCATAAATTTCGGACGATTGAAACACAAAACCTCTCCGCTTAGCTAGAGAAGTAATCTTTCCCATCAAGTTAGAATCATTCATAAATATTCGACTGTATTATTTTGATCAGTAAGATCCTCAGAATCCGCTAAACTAGGCACCTAGCAGCGCCTCAACAACTTTAAACCCATCGTCAGTTTCATCTTGTTGTCCTACTCCAATGATTCCCCCAGATATTTTCCAGGAAAATCAACCTCCTACTAGAATTCAAACTGCTAGTATATCTTACAAATTTAAGATATACTAGCCACCAATAAACTTATTCTGCCACGTGAAGGTAGCACATCTAACGGCCAACCCTAGAATGACTCAATTTCCAAACAACTCAGAAAAGACATTCAAGACACTTTGTGAAAGATCCGATAAGTATTCACAACGCGTTGCGTTAACCTTCAAAGATCAGGCCATTACCTATGAGGAACTAAGCCAAAGGTCCGACAAAGTAGCCACACAACTATTAACGATACTCGGGACTAGTGACCTTAACGAATCGCGAGTCGCTTTTCTGATGGAGGCTGGGCTAGATTACGTAGTTGTTCAATGGGGCATTTGGAAAGCTGGAGGAGTTGTTGTTCCTTTAGCTATATCCCATCCGCCACCCGAGTTACAACACACAGTACAAGATTCAGATCCCATCCTTGTTATCGTCAGCTCCAAGTTGAAGAGAAACATTCAACAAACCGACTTCGAAACAACCAGGGTGATTGACGCGTCCCAATTATTGGATGCAGATCCCAATCCAAATTCAGCAAATCTACAATTACCTTCGCTGAAGCCAGAAAGGCGCGCTATGATGATTTACACAAGTGGAACTACTGGGAAACCTAAAGGTGCTGTGCTCACTCATTCCATCCTTTCGGCACAAATTACTTCCTTAGTAGAAGCATGGGAATGGAGCGAAGATGATCGCATTATGCTAGTTCTTCCGCTCCATCATATACATGGAATCGTGAATGTTCTGTGCTGTGCATTATGGAAAGGTGCATCATGTCATATCTCTTCACATTTCGATCCAACAGATACCTGGAATCACCTATCGGGAGGAAAACTCACATTATTTATGGCTGTTCCCACTATTTATATGCTGTTGATAAAAACCTGGGAAGCAGCTAGTGAAAGTGACCGTTCACGCTGGAGCCAGGGTGCTAGCAATCTTAGGCTAATGGTTTCAGGATCGGCAGCCCTTCCGAAAACGTCCCTAGAAAAGTGGGAACAAATCACTGGCCAGGTCCTTTTAGAACGTTACGGTATGACTGAAGTTGGAATGGCCTTGTCAAACCCACTACATGGCAAGCGTCGATCCGGCTACGTGGGAAGCCCGCTTCCTGGAGTCAAGGTCAGAAGAGTGGATGAAAACGGCGTGGAACTGGGAGATTCGGAACAAGAAGGAGAATTAGAAGTGTCAGGACCAAATGTATTTCTCGAATATTGGAGGAATCTGGAGATGACAGAAAACAGCTTCAAGAATAACTGGTTCCGAACGGGAGATATGGCTGTCGTAGACGGAGGAAGCTACCGCCTTTTAGGTCGAACATCGGTAGATATAATTAAAACAGGCGGTTTCAAGGTGTCGGCCCTCGAAATAGAAGAGGTCATCCGTCAACACCCAGTAGTGACTGATTGCGCAGTGGTAGGCATTCCTAACGAAGATTGGGGTGAATTAGTCGCTGTTGCCATTGTTAAAGAACCATCTGGGGAATTTGACCCCGAAGACTTAATTGGTTGGGCCAAAAACTACCTGGCACCCTATAAGACACCACGTGAACTTAAGCTTGTAAGTGAATTGCCTCGGAATGCGATGGGGAAAGTTCAAAAAGAACAAGTTAAGCTATTATTCTCAAACTCTTTGCAAACATAATAACCCAGCAGTCTCCCTGAGGGCGATAAGCTAAAAATGCCAGGGTATTACTTCCTGCTTTTAGAATATAGGCCCATTTCGAAACAACCACGAAAAGAATCCGATGATGGATAACAAAATCAATATAGCTATCCATCCTCCCTTTGCTCCATTATTCATAGATGCCATTTATACTACTCCCCGACGTGCCCCGCAATAGTGAACAAGCTACTTTGATGACTCACAGGTTTTATCTGATTAGCTTAGAAAGAATAATGTAATTTGGGATACTGACCGATCTTACTATCCTAGATGAAGCTTCTGTTCTTTCAGAATTGACTTTAACAGTTGAGTCATAACAACAATGAATTTAATATTCGAAAATATCCAAGAATTCTGGATTGTGTACACATTCCTGCTCATGTACACATTGCTCATGGCCCACCACGCCTACGGTGGCCACAAACAAACCCGGGAAATCTCGGACTACTACATAGGGGGAAGGAAAATGGGTGGCCTCATATTAGGGCTATCCTTTTTTGCCACCTATTCCAGCACAAATAGCTTTGTAGGATTTTCTGGACAAGCTTATAGCTGGGGAACACCTTGGTTTTTACTAGTTCCTTTTCTGGTAGGATTTTCTCTCTTTTCTTGGATGGTGGTAGCTCCAAGACTAAGATCGTTCACTCAGTTACTAGATTCTCTGACTATCCCAGACTTCATAGGGTTCCGTTTTGAAAGTAAAACGGCCCGTATTATGGCCTCCTTTATTGTAATTTTTGCAAGCTTATTCTACATGACTGCTGTCTTCAAGGGAATCGGAAATCTACTAGAAACATTCATGGATATCCCCTACAAAATTGCTATCATTGTCATATTCTTCATCGTCGTAGCCTACACAGCAACAGGCGGATTTATTTCAGTGGTCAAAACCGATGCTGTCCAAGGTATCATCATGTCTATCGCCGCCGTCCTGCTTTTTATTGGAACGGTTAATGCCGCTGGAGGGTTGGGGTCCTTCCAGGAGATTAGAGAGACAAGTACCACTTCACATCTATTCACTTGGAATGGTGGAGTAGCTCTACCCACACTGTTCGGTATCCTAGTCTCAGCCACAATAAAAATGGCGGTAGAACCTAGACAATTAGCCAGATTCTACGCACTAGACGGGACAAGTGATGCCCGCAAAGGTATGATGGTCAGCACACTTGCCTTCACATCAGTCTACTTTCTTTTGGTACCCATCGGCATCTTCGCCCATAAAGTAATAGGTGACAACCTGACAGATACTGACCTAGTGGTGCCAACTCTTTTAGTCACTGATGGTGTCTTTTTTCCAGTCGTTTCTTCATTTCTTTTGGTTGCGATGGTAGCCGCCGCCATGTCATCTTTAGATAGTGTTCTACTAGTGATGGCTTCAACAGCAGAACGAGACATACGTGGATTACTGTGGCCTACAAATAGTGACAAGAAAACATTAAAGGCCACTAAACTTTACGTAGTAATTTTTGCCGCTATCACAGCGGGCATTGCACTCAATCCTCCTGGAAGTATAGTTGGTTTAACAGCATTATCTGGGAGCATGTATGCCGCCTGCTTCCTTCCTTCCATTGTTTTCGGCCTATACTGGAATCGCGGTAACAGTAGTTCTGTAATCGGATCCTTTCTAATTGGATTGCTCGTCTTATCCTTTTGGCCATGGTCAGAATACCTTCACCAAGTATTTCCTGCCGTCATCGGTTCATCATTAGTCTACGCATTGGTTGCTTCTTTAAGCGCAAAGATAGAAACAGAACGTATCACACAACTCTTCGAAGTTAAGTGATGATTTGATCAAGAACTAAACATATCGGAATTGATTATGTGTGCTTTAGATCGCAGAAAATTTGTCAAGAAAACCGCGTTAGGGGCTGCAGGGTCGACTGTTCTCGGTTCCTGTTCCACAGAAGAATCCTCAGTAGACCAAAATTCATCTGTCTCTGGACCAGAAGTTAGTTGGCGAATCACTACCAGTTTTCCACCCAGTGTGGACATGCTATCGGGTGCTGCTGATATGCTAGCACACAGAGTCGGGCAAATGACAAACGGAAAATTCAGGATAAGGGTGTTCGCAGCTGGCGAAATTGTGCCCGCTCTCCAAGTTATGGATGCAGTCCAGTCTGGGACTGTACAAGCAGGACACACTAGTGACTATTACTATATAGGAAAAAATTCTGCACTAGCTTTCGGAACATCCATCCCATTCGGATTTAACTCACGTCAACAGACTGCCTGGTTAACGCAGGGTGGTGGACAAGCTTTGCTACGAGAGGTTCATTCAGATTTTGGGATAATGCATTTTCACTTTGTAAATACTGGTGCACAATTCGGAGGCTGGTTCAGGGAACCTATAGGATCACTCAACGATCTCAGAGGTCTAAGAATGCGGATTCCTGGGTTAGCAGGAGAAATCATGTCTCGCCTAGGAGTCACTGTACAGGTGTTGGGAGCTGCGGATATTTACCCAGCATTAGAGCGAGGGGCTATAGATGCAACTGAATGGGTGGGTCCCTACGACGATGAGAAGCTTGGATTCCATGAAATCGCGAAGAATTACTACATTCCAGGATGGTGGGAACCTGGACCATCAACAGCGTTTCAAGTTAATCGCACAGCCTGGGATGAGCTTCCTGTACAATACCGAGAAATTCTTGCCTCTGCCGTAAGTGAGGTCAATCTTGTGACACTAGCTCGATACGATGGAGAAAATCCCAGAGTCCTCAAACGTCTCGTCGAAGACCATGATGTAATAGTGCGAGAGTTTCCCAACGACGTATTGGAAGAAGCCTGGAAAGAAAGTAACTCATACCTACGGGAACAAAGTTCTGTGAACCCTGATTTCCGTAAGATTTACGAATCGTGGAATGCCTTCAGAAACGAAAGTTTCCCCTATTTTGCAGGCAATGAATCAGTGTACGCACAATTTGCTTTCCCCAAAACTTAGATTCAAAGTCTCAGTCTATTTTCGGTCAGGCTTAGGAAGATGGAATCCTAATCGTTCGAGGTCGCGCTTCTTGCTGCGCCAATTAGGTAGAACCTTGACCCACAAGTCGAGATAAATCCTTTTCTCTATGAAATGCTCTATTTTTCTCCTAGCAAGCTCACCCAATTTTTTTACGCTACGGCCTTTCTTTCCCAAAATTATCATCTTCTGTGATTCTTTTTCGACGAAAAGATTCGCTTTAATATATACAGGATCCTGACCTTCCCTGAACTCATCTATCGACACATGCACGGCATAGGGAACTTCTTGGCTGTATTGTTCAAAAATAGTTTCGCGAATGAACTCTGCTGCGAAAAAGCGCACTGGTGCTGATCCAATCTCATCTTCTGGATAAAGGAAAGGTGACTCTGGGAGTGCTAGCTCGATCTGACTCCACACTTCCTCTAGCCCATGACCATGTAATGCTGAAACACCGAAAGGAGTGCAATTCAACTCGGAAACAGCCCACTCGGTCAACTGCGAAATTTTTTCAGGGGAAGCCAGGTCAATCTTATTTATGATGACTTCTATTGATGATTTAGATAACGACAAATTCTCTATCAAAGTGATCTTCTCACTTTTATTGGGTGGGTTATTACCGTCCACTGCCAGCACAACTATGTCCGCATCCTTGATAGCTTCCTGACTTTCTTTGACCATGGACTCATGGAGCAAATTATCTGCTCGTAGGAGTCCTGGGGTGTCTATAAAAATAGCCTGCGTTTGGCCCGACGTCCGAATACCGAGGATCCTCTTCCACGTGGTCTGAGCTTTAGGTGTTACTATGCAAAGCGTCTGGTCCAGAAAACCATTCAACAGGGTAGATTTCCCGGCATTGGGTAACCCTATAAGGGCCACATAACCTGCCCGGGGCATTATCGATCGCTCTCTTTAAACTTAACCGCCATGAATCCGCCTCCCAAAACAATATTGCATAACCAAACCCTTCCCCGAAGCAATCACTCTGAATAAGTAAAGCGAACAGAGCACAACCGATGGTCCTATAAAGTAGCAGGCTAAACTAAAAAGGCCTACTGTCCCTATCGGAAACAGTAGGCCTAACAAATGTGCTGGCGACGACGTACTCTCCCACCGGATCTCCCCGGCAGTACCATCCGCGCAACAGGGCTTAACGGTCGTGTTCGAGATGGGAACGAGTGTATCCCCTGCGCTAAGGCCACCAGCAGCAATCAACTTGAGTAGAGAGAAAAGAAGTAAACCTCAGAAAAATGAGTGTCTCATTGTATATCCAAGGGTGCCAGAAGATCTAAAAAGATGAATCTGGGGAACTGGTCAAGCCTCACGGGCTATTAGTACGGCTCGGCTACATGTGTCGCCACACTTCCACCTGCCGCCTATCAACGTGCTAGTCTCGCACGGCCCTTCTGAGAACTTATGTTCTGGGAGTGTTCATCTTGGATGAGGCTTCCCACTTAGATGCTTTCAGCGGTTATCCTTTCCTGACGTCGCTACCCGGCAATGCCCCTGGCGGAACAACCGGTACACGAGGGGTCAGTCCATCCCGGTCCTCTCGTACTAGGGACAGCTCTCCTCAACACTCCTACGCCCATGACGGATACAGACCGAACTGTCTCACGACGTTCTAAACCCAGCTCATGTACCACTTTAACGGGCGAACAGCCCGACCCTTGGGACCTTCTCCAGCCCCAGGATGTGATAAGCCGACATCGAGGTGCCAAACCGCCCCGTCGATATGAACTCTCGGGGGCGATAAGCCTGTTATCCCCGGCGTACCTTTTATCCGTTGCGCGATGGCCCTTCCATACGGAACCACCGGATCACTAATGCCTACTTTCGTACCTGCTCGATC
>JBJKYO010000085.1:30000-55183 GCA_045561015.1 Longimicrobiales bacterium
CAATCAAATAACGACGTCCAAGGTAGTCAACAAATCATTTCGGTCAATCCTGTCCATGTCGCACTGCAATTTTCATCCCTTTCAATTTGGGTTCCATATTTATGTCACCAATTTTTCAATAGGCGGCATCGGCCCCTAAATTATTGACCGAACACGGTTAATCCCCTCCTAGGGGGCAACCCAAAAGATAAGACCAAACAATACGATCAACTGCATTCCTATGAAGGGGATCGCTCCTTTATATATCTGAGAAGTCGGCACGCTTGTGGGCGTAACCCCTCTTAAATAAAATAGGGAAAAACCAAAAGGTGGCGTTAGAAATGATGTTTGAATATTTACTGCAAGTATGATAGCCAACCAAACCAAATCAATCCCCAATATCTGAGCTGGAAGAATGACCAATGGAACTATGATAAAGGCTATCTCAAAAAAATCTATGAAGAATCCCAAAAAGAACACTAAGAGGTTAACAAGCAAAAGAAAGGCAAGTGCTCCGCCTGGTAAGCTAGACAAGATATCTGCAATCCAAAGATCACCGTCAAACCCTCGCAGAACTAATGTGAATACAGTGGAGCCAATTAGTAAGAAGATGACCATAACAGTAAGGCGAACAGTGTCGTCCATCACCTCCCGTAGGATCCTCATTGAGAATCTTCTATTTACGACAGAGAGTAGCAAGGCTCCAACTGCACCCAAAGATCCAGCCTCAGTCGGAGTTGCGATGCCAATGAATATGCTTCCAAGTACCACTAGGATTAGAATGATTGGGGGCAACATAGAGCGCAGCACTCTTCGCGCCAAAGCAATCCCATTAGCTGTGCTTCCAGCTTCTTTCATTGGAGGCATGGAAGCTGGTCTCACCTGAGCCATTACAATGATATAGATGACGTAGCAGGTGGCCAGGCCCAAACCAGGCATCACCGCGGCTCGAAATAATGCTCCCACCGAAACACCCATCTGGTCAGCCAGGACAATGAGAACAATACTTGGAGGAATAATCTGTCCTAGAGTGCCCGCAGCCGAGATGACTCCAAGAGATATATCCTCTCTATAACCGTGGCGCTGCATTACAGGAAAAGAAATCAAACCCATTGCCGTGACTGACGCCCCTACAACCCCAGTTGCTGCTGCGAACAGCATACCAACCCCGACCACACCAATGGCGAGCCCTCCCCTGAAACTCCCAAACAAAACACCGATAGTCTCTAAAAGGTCTTCAGCTAATCTAGATTTCTCTAGCAGAGTGCCCATAAAAATGAAGTAAGGTACAGCCAGTAGGGTATAGTTGGACATCACACCAAAAGTCCGATCAGGAAGGGCCCTCAAGAGGATTAGATCAAAATCCCCGAACACAGACCCTAGAAAAGCAAAACCCAAAGCTGTCCCAGCCAAAACAAAAGCCACGGGATAGCCGAGAAAAATAAAGCCGAGAACCGAAAAAAACATCGTTGGTCCCCATAAATCCAACATTTATAGTGTGTTTTTAAGAGTTTTATCTTGGCTTTCCAGACAGATGAACTGGACCTTTTTTACGACTTGACTGAGTCCTTGAAGAAAAAGCAGAAGAAAGCAAATCAGAATGATGGTCTTGATTGGATAACGCGGCAGCCCTCCAGGATCAGGAGATATTTCTCTGATCTGCCAACTTATAGCCACCGGAGTCCAGGAGACCCAAAACATCAAGACCGTAAAGGGTATTAGCATGAACAATGAGCCAATCAGGTCTATCCATGCCTGAGTCACTCTACTCATCCGCGAATAAAAAATATCTACCCTCACATGATGATCCTGATTTAATCCGTAAGCGGCCCCCAGAAGAAATACAAGGCTGAATAAATACCACTGTGCATCCAAATAAGCATTGGAACTCAAAGAAACCCCGACATACCGAGTGGCGTACCGAGCCAAAGCATTAAAAGCACCTAGAAACACCATGACCAACGTAAGCCACCGGATCCCCGACCCTATCCGTTCATTCAGTCCATCTATCATCCTGACTACGAGGTTTAGAGTAGCTATCATAGAACTTCACTGTCAGAAATAGCTTTAGACAACATACTTGCTGATTTTTGTAACATCTTGATTCCATGAACATCTCTTTCTAGAAGTCCTACTTGGATGCTCCGTATACCTTCAAACTGTTCACTTATTTCATCCAGATAGTGTGACTGCTGTTCAAATCGACCTTTAAAGAAATCTCCTTCTAACTCATCAGGAAGCAACCTATTAATAACAATGCCAGAGATTTCGATTTGAAATGTACGAAGCACGTCGCAGGCCTTCTTACTTTCTAAGATTGGAAGTCGCTCTGGATTCAAAACCAACAGAAAGCCAGTAGTTTCTGCATCAATTAACAGTTTTCGTGCTTCATGGAACTTATCGTTTCTCTTTCGCAAAATTCGACTTATCTCTTCATTACGTCGATCCTTACTTTCATTCTGTACAAAATCCATCATGCCATGGTCAGCCACTGGCTCTTCATCGTTCTTCAAAGAATCCAGTAAAACGCTCAAATTTTTAGATTTTTCCTGATGATTTAGCATGCCTTCAGTCCAGGCAGTTATGATTTCAGGTAAAGACAAGAGCCGAACAGTGTGGCCAGTCGGAGCAGTATCGAAGATTACTAAATCATACTTGGACCCTCCCTTGGACATAAGATCTGCCACCCGTTCCAAAACAGCTGCCTCAACAGTGCCTGGAGAGTGACGAGCCAGATCGAGCTGACGATCAATTTCATGGTACATCTTGGGAGCAACCAGGGTCTTCATTGTCTGTTTGACAGTAGAAATATGACTATCAGCTTCTCGTTCAGAGTCGATTTCCAGTCCCCAGAGGTTTTCAAGCAGTGGAATTTCTTTGTCCCCAATCGGCTTGTCGAAAATATCCCCTAGAGAATGAGCTGGATCCGTAGATACCAGTAGAACTCTGCGACCAGTGTCTGATGCCAACAATGCCAGAGAGCTTGCTATGGTAGTCTTGCCAACACCACCTTTCCCGCCAACGAATAGAATCCGTCGGTCACACAATTCGGCTAGCAACACCTAAAGTCATCAAGAGGAGATTTCTCCATGCCCATACGTGTATGCCAATCGTGAAATTGTTCTAGCAAGACAGGCTGCAATTCGAGGGTGTAGTATGATGCTGGATTAGGTACACCCATTAATTCAGAAAATACGAGGAGCATAAAAAGGTCATCTTGGTCCCTTTTTTCTCTGGCTATAGCACCGCGGTAAGGAGCCTTGTAGAACTCATCTGCTAAATACAACCAACGCCTGAATACTTTCCACATTGCTGGCCAATACTTCATGGTCCAAAGAGGTCAGAGCCAAGAACGTCAAACAGTGCTAGTCTTCTCTCTATTGAAGGCTGAGAAACCCTCAAACATGACCATTACAGCTGCCACGATGATGGCAAGATCAAAAACGAGAAGAGTGTACTGTTCATTCTCATAAAAACCCCTCAGCTGAATAAGTCCAGCCAGAAAGGACATTGTCGTCACAAAGAGCATTGGCACGAGAGTGTATATACTTGGACGTTTCAGTTTTACCAGTATAATGCTGATAACAAGTAGTGTTATTCCTGCGAGCAGTTGGTTGGTAGTGCCAAACAGGGGCCAGATCAGCATACCTCCCTGCCCATCCGAGCCACCTGCACCAAATGCTAATACTAGACAAGACCCCACCGCCAACAGCGTAGCCAGATAATGATTTTGCATAAATGGCAACTTATAGATAGTTCCCCACTCCTGTATAATCATTCTCTGGATCCTCACACCTGAATCCATAGTGGTTCCAGCAAACAGAACAGCCATTACAGTCAATAACGTCGCTGCAAATTCTACTGGAAGGCCAAGACCCCCCGCCACGATGTTAGCCCCGCCCCTGGTAAAAGTATCGATACCATGGATACCAAATTCCGAGTAGACAGCTCGCCATTCTTCGGACGATCCTAGGCCAGCACTAACCACAACTATTGTTGCTATCGCCAACAGCCCTTCACCCAGTGAACCCAAATATCCTACAAATCTAGCGTCTGGCTCTTTATCCAACTGCTTCGAGGTTGTGCCTGATGCTACCAGTCCATGGAAACCAGATATCGCACCACAAGCAATAGTCACGAATAGAAGAGGAACGATGGGTGGAGCTCCGATACCTGTCGCTTCGCTGTTGTATGCTGGTGCAGTAATCTCTGGGCTAGCAAAAAGTACCGCAGCATAAAGCAGCCCGAGCCCTATAAATAACTGAATGCCATTGATATAGTCTCTGGGTTGCAACAAAAGCCAAACTGGCAATAGTGAGGCTACCGCAGCATAGCCAAAAAGAATCAAAATCCACTGAGGGCCTGCTGAGAGGCCCATAAAGGTGCCTGTTATCTCTATCGGAACCTGATCTCCAACCCAAATTACCGCATAGAGAATAGCAGTTCCCACTATAGTTGGCCAAAGTATCGGCACATGCATTTTGTAGATCAACACTCCAATCACCAGAGCAACCGCTATCGCACTCCAGGTAGGAATCACACTACTCGGGGTAGCCACAAGGGCATTGGAGATGGAGACAGCGAAAACTGCGTTGACCATAAGAAGCAACAAGAATATGACAATCATAAACAGGTTTCGAGCACGGATGCTGACCACTTCACCCGTCAAAGACCCAATCGATTTTCCCTCATTCCTCACGCTCGCCCAAAGTGCGCCAAAATCATGCACACCCGCAAAAAACATGGTTCCCACGACAACCCAAATGAAAGCTGGCAGCCATCCCCATATCAGGGCTATCGCTGGACCAATGATTGGAGCTGCTCCCGCAACCGTAGTGAAGTGATGCCCCCAGAGAACGACCCTGTCAGTAGGAATGTAATCGACGTTGTCACGCTTGGTATACGCTGGTGTCTCATAGTTAGGATCTAATCGATAAATTTTCTCAGCGATAAATTTTGAGTAAAACACATAGCCGAGAGATACGAAAACTACGCCGATTACTACTAGTATAATTGCATTCATGGACAACATTCTATCAATTCACTTCCTTCGACGATAGAGACTGAAAGAAATTTGTTCACATCCTATCAGGTGTGATACAACGTTCAATTCCCTTGCCAATACGCCTATGCAACCTCAGCTTTGGGGTCAGTCACCCCTCTGATCACATACACGACTGCTTGGATAATCCGTTGAAAAAACCATCAGAACATCAGCATGACCCAATGTCATCTCCGAGATATATGGACCTAGCTACCTTTATGAGAGCCCCTCAAATTAAGTCGCCCTCTGACTTTGATATAGCAATGGTCGGAATTCCATATGATGGAGCTGTAACAAATAGACCAGGGGCAAGACATGGACCACGAGAGATACGCAACAGTTCCAGCATGATGCGCTCAATTCATCCTGTGACTCGAATGGACCCTTATCAGCAATGTCGAATTGGAGACGGTGGAGATGTCCCTTTCACCAATGTCTACGAAGTAGAAAAAGCTCATAAGGATATTGAGGATTTCATAAATCTCTTTACCTCATCAGACGTAACTATTTTAGCGGCTGGAGGAGACCATTCGGTCACATTACCAATCTTGAGATCTCTGGGAAAAGATGAGCCGCTTAGCCTCATTCACATCGATGCTCATACGGACACTTGGGATGATTTTCTGGGTACTGACTACAGTCACGGAGCGCCATTTCGCAGGGCTGTGGAAGAAGAACTTATCGATCCAATGAAAACAATCCAGATTGGAATTCGAGGAGCACAAAATGCTAGTGTAGGATGGGATTATTCAAAAACAGTCGGTATGGATATGATCTTTATGGATGATGTGGTGGAGATGGGTATTCCAACCGTGATCCAGAAAACCAGAGAAATCATAGGGTCAACTAGGACCTATATCTCCTTCGACATTGACAGTATCGATCCAGCTTTTGCTCCTGGAACAGGGACTCCAGAGGTTGGCGGCTTTACGACCCGAGAAGCACTGTCCCTGATCCGTGGATTCAATGGCCTAAACATAGTAGGCGCAGACGTTGTTGAAGTCTCGCCTCCCTGGGATGCCACTGGGATGACTGCCCTTGTAGGAGCAAGCATGATGTACGAATTACTCTGCCTACTAGCTACTGCACGTACTGGACGTTAACCAAGTCAGGAACAGTGAACACCATCGACCCAAAATTCATGCAAATCATCACAGTCAAGCCAGCATATCTGCGTGAGATCTTACTACTCAACCAAGCCGCAATCCCCCACGTGAATGAGGTCGACGAAGAGTTTTTCCATCAACAGCTAGAGGTATCCCTTTACTTCCGTGCAATTCTACTAGAAGGAAGTGTTAAAGCCTTCCTTTTGGGAATGTCAGAAATAGCTAGCTATCAAAGTCTCAATTTTCTTTGGTTTCAAGAGAGATACGCCAAATTCATATACGTAGATCGAATCGTTGTAGATAGACAGTTTCACAGAGGAGGGTTAGGGAGGGCCCTATATACTGATTTTGAAGGATTAGCAAGAAAGAGGGGATGCCCCATGGCTTGCGAAGTCAACATACGACCTCCAAATCCGATTTCTACTAAATTTCATGAATCTTTCGGATTCTATGAAGTGGGTCAGCAGGAAACCGAAGGCGGTGCCAAGCGAGTCTCGTTGATGGTCAAGGACATGACTGACGGCCTTCTCTGAGGGGCACCAATCCAATCGGTTCCTGGGCCTCAAAAATCTAAGATTCGAACCACATTGAATCCTAGTCGCCATTCTTTCGGATATAGACTAAAAGGAGAACCCATCAAATATTGACTTGGATTCATCCTGACTTGATTGCTTAACAAGATCTTGAAGAAATGCCCTCTCGTTCTAAACTCAATCCCGAGAGACCCTACATCCCTTGGAGCGACGGTTCGCGACTCGGTAGCTATCCATTCAGCGATCAAATTGATCCTTCTGTTCATATAAAATTGCCCATTGAATCCAAACGCAATGTCCATCTCTGCAGATCCTCCCTCCGAAAATCCCCCAAACAAAGAAGGTACCACGCCTATTGCTATTCTATCAGTAAGCAAGGTATTGAATACAATCTGAAGGTATGCATGGCCAACTGCATCTGATCCCCGAGAGTGACTATCAAAATCCCAAGAGCTACCCAACACCGCAGCTGCCATCCACGGCCTTCCCCCGTCTTTTTGGCCCAAATTAACCTTGGCATTGATCTCTAGGTTGTCTTCCAGGCTACTTCTCAATACTCCCAGGAGGATATCGTCATCAACTGCAAAACCGAATCCCAATCGATTATACGCGGGACCGTCTAAACCCCACAGAACGTCTGCTCCGTCTGAAATGGGAGGCAAAAACCGATGTGAGATTTCTAGTATACCTTGGCCGGCCTTAAGCATCTTGGCAGTCGGTAAATTTGCCGACTGAGTAGAATAAAATATTTCTGGCGGTGGCGCCTCTTCCTGTGCATCCAAGCCACCGTTGCCTCCAGGCAGACACCAGCAACCAATCCAAATCAGGAAATGAATCCTTTTGTCGGAAGACCAATTTGTTGTTTTAATTATTTTTAGCTCCCTGATTGATCCAATTCTCAATATTTTTCATATCGGTTTCATCTAGGGCCGCACCTCCAAGGGGCATTCTTGAACCAGCCCCCTGGCTCCCATCAAGTTTTTTCATGAGATAACTACCTGTTGCATTTGAAGGTATGACCAAAATTTCACCGGTGCCGTCCGAGGGGACATTTACTAACATAGAGTAGGATCCGGAAGAGGTAGAAAGGCGCAGACCCCCTGCTCCATTCCCATGGCATGAAGAGGCCGAGCAACCAGTTCTGTCGAAAATCTCCCAAACGTCTGTCTTATAAGAAGGGTCACTCTTTACAGATCGAACAGGGTTGTTGGAAGGCGGTGTCGCTACTGCAGTTATGTCAGTTGAAGTGTCTCCGCAGCCTAGTGAGAAAATCAGCATCATCACTGATAAATATCGCATTTTAAAAATTCGACTTAAGTGCAATGTTAAAGATGAATATAAGTGGCATAATATAGCCTAGTAAGACGTCGAATTACATAGCGCGTCAACGCGATTTAAACTGTCCTATTCCACTTGAACCCAAACCTCTCGTTCCTTGACCTAATTTTCCTTCTGCAGTACAAGTGTCACTGAGAACGACAACTACCTCAAACCCTCATATTCACTACGGATCTGCCATGAAGAATTGTAAAACAGGGATACTGCTGGGAACAACTACCTTGATCTTGTTATCGACATTTACAATCCCGTCCATTGTCGCTGGACAAAATGGGGCACGGGCCAGAGACCTGGGAATCCCGTTCGAAGGCATGACTGGAACCAATAACGCTATTACAGATGTTGATGACGTTTTGGTGGGACACACTACCCTGATTTCTGGAGAAGGTCCACTAATAGTTGGAAAAGGTCCAGTGCGCACGGGCATCACCACCATTTTTCCACGAGGCTCCAACCCATCTGACCCCGTCTTTGCAGGATGGTTTGCACTAAACGGAAATGGAGAAATGACGGGAACCACTTGGGTCGAAGAATCTGGTTTTTTGGAGGGGCCACTGGCAATCACAAACACTCACAGCGTGGGTGTAGTCCGAGATGCAATCATTGAATGGCAGACTAAGCACGGCAATGCTTTTCAACCATGGTCTCTACCAGTCGTAGCAGAAACGTATGATGGCACTCTCAATGATATAAACGGTTTTCACGTTACTAAGGAACATCTATTTTCTGCACTAGACCAGTCTGTCGACGGACACGTCGAAGAAGGCAATGTGGGAGGCGGCACTGGAATGAGGTGTTTGGGATTCAAATGCGGAATCGGCACATCCTCTCGCGTCGTGAGTGCAGGAGCAAGCTACACTGTAGGAGTTCTAGTACAAGCTAACTACGGGAGTAAGAACCAACTCACAATAGCAGGTGTTCCCGTTGGCAAGCACATAACCACCGATGTCGACCAGGAATCCCAATATCAGGATCGTGGATCAATTATCATCGTCGTAGCAACCGATGCTCCACTTCTCCCTCATCAATTGAAAAGGGTCGCAAGAAGAGCTTCACTTGGCGTCGCTCGAACTGGAGGAACCGCAAGTAACGGATCTGGTGATATTTTTATAGCTTTTTCAACAAGCAATCGCGACACAGCAGGTAATCGCCCTGTAAGCTCCCTAGAAATGTTAAATAATTCCAATTTAAGCGTTATTTTTCAAGCCACCGTTGAAGCCACTGAAGAAGCGATCATCAACGCCATGATTGCTGCAGAAACAATGGAAGGAAGAGACGGTAACCGATCTGAAGCCATCCGGCACCGGGAGTTACAACAGATCCTGAATTCGTATGGCCGTCTGGAATTGAATCCAAATCATCGAAAATAGCTGGAATCAAATGCATTGGTCATCTGAAGATTACAATGTTACTGTTAGCCCACAGGCTAGAACGATATTCCCTGCAAAGGTGATTTTATGAACAGGCGAACCTTAATCAGAAAAGCCGGCTTAGGAGTTGTGGGGCTCAGCATCCCTGGATGTGGAATATCCAGATCCATCGAACAGATGTCGGCTCGGGAAACCGCAAGATCTGCACAGTTTTTCGGCACGATCCTATGGCCCGTAAACATTTTTAGGGAACGTATTATTCGGACCACCGTTGGACTGAGACCTTATCGACCCAGTGGGTTCGTACTGAAAGCTGAAAAACATGATTATAAGACTATTATACACAACTACGGGCATGGCGGTTCTGGTATGTCCCTGTCCTGGGGCACGGGACTATTAGCTACTGAACTCGCATTGGACCATCCCAGTCGTAATGTTGCTGTTATCGGGAGTGGAGTGGCAGGCTTGACCACCGCAAGACAACTCCAGAAACACGGTTTCAAGGTAACCATCTATGCAAAAGATGTTCCTCCCAATACAACCTCTAATAAATCACTCGCTAGCTGGACCCCCACATCTGGGCTGATTGATAATGACCAACGCACAGAGTCCTGGGATTCTCAGTTCCGTCGTGCAGCTCATATCGCATACCGACAGCTACAACTACTAGTAGGCCCAAAGTATGGCGTATCCTGGATTGACCAATGGAGATTTTTAGACGAACACCCCGACACCATCTCCCGGTCCATAAATACCCGTCCACCACTTTTACCCTCACATCTACGGGCAGAGCAAGTGGTCGCTGGCCCTGAAGATCACTTCTATCCCTGCAACTACATGGTCAGAAGAAAAACACTACGAATTGAACCGTCTATCTATCTCGAGGCATTAGTACAAGATTTTCTGGCCTTCAATGGAACACTTGTGATAACGGCTTTTGATAGCATTAAGGATTTGATGTCTCTAGGTCAGGAATTAATTATCAACTGTACGGGACTTGGTTCCCATCACCTGTTCAATGATCTAGAGATCTCACCGCTAAAGGGACAACTCATCGCTCTGATCCCGCAGGCAGAAGTTAATTACGCCACTATTGGAAGTCTGCCGGGAACTAACTCGGAGGGTTTCGTTCATATGTTGCCCCGACAAGACGGTATCATCCTCGGAGGAACTTCAGAAAAAGGCGTCTGGTCAACGGAACCGGACCAGGAAGCTACAAACAGAATCCTTACTGAACATTTTAGACTGTTCCAAGGTATACAATCCGGCGGATTCTACCGCTAGCAACTCGTGAACCTAGATTTTCTGACGCCTTTTATTGATCAACCCAGCTATTATAAGACCTCCAACCACTAGGGATCCATACATCGCCATTTCTGTCTGAGTGGTTACCAGAATCACTAAAATTGCTAAATAAAGTAGGATAGTAATCAATGGAATCCATGGATAGCCAAAAACACGGAAAGGTCGATGGAGATCTGGACGTTTTGATCTAAGGCGGAAGAAACCCAGCAAAACCATCATATCCACTGGTATCGCTATCATCATCATTAATCCAATTATCTGGGAGAAACTGCCACTGATAGCGAGTATCCCTATCCACACAGCAATAAAATATAGAGCATTCCTTGGCGTTCCCTTGTCGTCGACTTTGGAGAATGCCCTCGGTGCCAATCCATGACTTGCCAGGCCGTATGCAACTCTGGGCAATCCTAAAAAGTTCACGTTAAGACTACTGATTAGAATTAGTAGACTGGCCACTACAACCACGGTGCCAGCGGCAGAACCAAACACCCCCGTTATCGCATCCTGAGCTACAAGCTCCGAACCTGCCATCTCAGAGGGTGTAAGAACCGCTAGGTACGACACATTTATAAGCAGATATAAAACAGCCACTGCTAAAACACCTTTTAGGAGAATGCTCGGAAGTGCCTTTCCAGGATCCTTTATCTCTTCGGCCATTTTGGACACATCTTCCCAACCATAGTAGGCAAAAGCTACAGCCAAGTAGGCTGCCGAAAAACTAGACACCCAGCCCTCGTTTAGTATTTCAATACCGTTACTTCCTCTTGCCCCTATGCTTAATACATCTCCAGCAAAAAGCCCAGCACCAGCTATGACCAACACAACGAATATTTTAATCACTGTAGTAACATTTTGAAACACTGTACTAGCTTTTATACCTTGGGTGTGAACGAAGAAAAAAGCCAAAACTACTGCACCAGCTATTACTGGAATTGACCCCTGCCCGCCCGTCAGTATCCTAATGTATTCCGCTATCACTACAGCCTTAGCCGCCCCTGAAAAGCCCCTTCCCACAAGTAACTCCGACCAGCCAGCTACAAACCCCATCACTGGGCCCCAAGCCTCTCTGGCATAAACATACTTGCCTCCAGCCTGTGGAAGAGCGGCTGACATTTCAGCCAACAGCAGGGTACTCAAGCCAGCTACAATACCTCCCAAAATCCACACTGCCAGAATAAACCAAGGATCACCTAAATGACCAGCTATTTCTCCTGGGGCCCTGAGAATTCCTGCTCCTATCACCATTCCCACAGTTACTGCCAGGCCATCTCTGACACTAAGAACTCTAGCAAACCCTGGTTTTGAACTCTGACTCACTCTGTACATCCTCCTTTGTTCTATCTTTCAGCTGATCTCATTCTAAAAACGCATGTTATCTAGTGACTTACGCCTAAAACTACTCGAGTTTACACTACACCTCTTTTCACCGTCCTCCTATATTCAACTCCGAGAGGACCTTTCCACAGGCGGCAAAGCGTCAATGAATTCTTCCATGCGGCTTCGAATTTGCGAGGTGGGTAAGAGTCCCTTACCTGCTGCTATATTGTCCACAGCATTTCTTTCACTTGTCGTTCCAGGTATGACTGCTGTGACTGCGGGATGAGATACTACGTACTTTAAAAAGAATTGCCCCCAACTTTCACAGCCAAACTCTGCTGACCATTCTGGTAATGCTCTGTCCCCGACTCTAGCAAATAGACGCCCCCTACCAAAAGGCATGTTGATAAGCACACCTACACCCAAATCTCTAGCTAGAGGAAGGAGTTTTTCTTCAGCTGTGCGATTATCTATTGCATAATCGATTTGTATAAAATCCAATTTTTCTTGGAGCATGATCCGTTCCATCTGTTCATACTGGCGGTCGCTTGAAGTGGTGATACCTATGTACCTTATCTTTCCTTCCTCCTTCCATTCACGGAGCGTCGGAATCTGTGTCTCCCAACCCCTCAAATTATGCACCTGCATCAATTCAAAAGAATCCGTATGCATCCTTTGCAGAGATCCTTGCATTCTTTCGATGCCTTCACCTCTCTCCTGTCGATCAACTTTCGTTGCTAGAAACAGCCCGTCTCTGACACCCAGCTCCTGAAGTAAGTTTCCCATGATAATTTCGGAATCTCCATAATTGGGAGATGTGTCTATGACTCGGCCCCCTAACTCATAGAAAGTTCCCAGTGTGGCTTTGTAGCCATCCGTGTTATCCGCCCAACCCTCGCCCAGCCTATAATTTCTTCCGCCCAACCCTATAACTGGAATGCTCTCTCCAGTTGAAGGGATCTCCTTGGTAATTAGTCCTTGGTCTATCTCCTCGGCAACAGTACAACCCAACATAAGTCCAGCACTGGCTCCCGCCCCTATCTGAATCATTTCCCGACGAGTAATATTCATTTTGATTTCCAGGATTGGATGATTGTGATTTCAATAGTGATTTAAGATAATTTTGTTTTCACACACCTATATAACAAAACGCACTATAATGCATATATGCAAGTGTGTCGGAAGGTGTAACACGCTGAATATGGACAACTTTTCGTAAAGCTTTGCTGTAATTTCCCCGAACAAAGTGAGATTTATTCCTAATGAATAGTTTACTAGAGAATTTTTCAAAACCCATCCTTTTTATTCTTTTAGGCGCCTTTTCACTAATTTATCTGAGGGCTTGGGCCAGAAACATGGCCGCCCAGGTTCCCAGTTCTAAGAAGCCTTCTATCCTGGAACTGACTATCGGGTTTATAACGAATTTTTTTGACTCTCTTGGGATCGGCTCCTTCGCCCCAACAACTTCTTGGTTCAAAATTCAAAGGTTGGTTCCTGACGAACACATTCCTGGAACCATGCACGTCGGACACTCTTTACCGGTCATCGTTCAAGCATTTGTCTTTATGACAATTATTCAGGTAGACATGCTCACTTTAATTGCTTTGATAGTCATGGCAGTAGCTGGAGCCTGGCTTGGAGCAAGATCAATTACAAGATGGCCCCGCAATTACATCCAAATCGGACTCGGGCTCGCACTTGGTGTGGCTGCTATAACTTTTGTTATGCAACTCCTAGGTGTTGAACTTGTTTCAAACTTAACTGGCGACTCCCTAAAACTTACGGGATCCAAATTGTATGTCGGAATGGCTGGAACTTTCGTTATGGGTGCACTTATGACACTAGGAGTCGGTATGTATGCTCCAACAATGATCATGGTGAGCATGCTTGGAATGAATCCAGTTGTTTCGTTCCCAATTATGATGGGTTCATGCGCATTTCTTATGCCTACTGCTTCCATCCGGTTCATGCATTCGAATGCCTACAGTCTCAGGCCAGCACTGGGACTGGCTCTCGGAGGCATCCCAGGAGTATTGCTTGGTGCTTTGGTAATAAAAGAGATGCCCCTGGATCTCATGCGATGGCTAGTGGTAGTAATAGTCACATACACTTCTTTTGCTATGCTGAAGTCTGCCTATGCCGAGCGAATTTCAGACAATGAGAATTTTTGAAGAGCAAGTAATCTTTTCTTCAAATCCTTATTCCTGGTCACCCGTCACTATTCGCCGGGTCAATTGCCCATTGCTTTCCCAATAGGTTCTTTTCAAAGCGATGAGCGGATCTGAAGGAGCTGGTTGCACCCTACCGTCAACGTCAGTAGCTCGAGAGGTTATGGTATGCTCTCCAGGTAATCCACCGTCCCAGTCCATATGCCAAAATGCCCACGAATATTCACTTTCTTGAGGGCGGGAAATTTGTGTGGGCCTCCAATCACCCCCATCCACACTTACCTCTACACTTGAGACAACGGAACCCCAAGCGGCACCATGCACCCTATATTTTCCATCTGCAAAGGTTACTTTGGCAGGAACAGAATTAATCCTTGTCCTCCCAACCGATGATTCCATCCAAACTGACTCTCCACCAACTTTCTCTTCTCTCAGAGTCACATAATCCCTGGCCATAAATTTTCCCATAAAGCGTGAGTCTCTGAGTTCTATCTTTTTTAGCCATTTGACGTTGGCAACTCCGTACCAACCAGGAGCAATCAACCTCAATGGAAACCCATGCTCGTTCGGTAGCGGCTGGTCGTTGACTTCATAACACAGCATCACATTAGGATCCATTGCATCTTCGATCGACATACTCCGAGCAAAGTTTTGAGTCACACTATTTCCACGGATTTCTTCTTGTCCAGAATCACTTCCCCAAAAGACAACTTCGATCCCATCGTTCATAACGCCTGCCTCTTCTAAAACAGAAGCTAATGGAGTTCCTATCCATTTAGCGTTGTGTACCGCACCTATAAAGCTAGAAAAACCTCTATTCCCCGCACATTCCAAAGTGAATACCTGTTCTATCTTGGGCCTGGATCTCAACTCGTCTAACGTTAATACGAGTGGATTATTCACTAAGCCATCCACCACTAAATTCCATTCACTTTCCTGGATCACTGGGCGATTATAGTGACCAACTCTAAACAAGTCAGACGTCGGAGTAATCCAAGAGTCAAGATTCTCCCAATCCAATAAATTGACTTGACTCATCGCGCCTGTATCGGGAGAATCGGTCCAGGGAATTAGCTTGCCCTGGTCACCTATCAAGAAGGAAACATCCTCTGATTCACATCCCAACAAAGCTAAACCTAAAAACGCAGAACCACCCTGCACTAGCCATTGCCTTCTATCTATATCTAGATAAGTATCCACTGTTTTAATCTCCATGTTTAGGCCCGCAATACCCATATATTGTGGACTTTCGGGCGGGATATCGCCAGTAGCACGAGTTTGGAATCCCTATCGAATCCTTTCTTCGATGCTGGACGAATAGGATGGGTGCAGAATCAATCAATGGAGCCAGCCGGGCTCGAACCGGCGACCCCTGCCTTGCAAAGGCAGTGCTCTCCCAACTGAGCTATGGCCCCTCTTACAACTTAAGTTAATCAGGATTTAACTTTTCTAACAGGCAAATTGCGAATCGCAAATATCACAAAAATTATCGCTTAAGTTTCTTGGCGATCCATACAGTACGGAACACAGAAGTTCCTATTGTCCCCAGACTCAATAAACCGAGCACGGGTATCAGCAGCAAACCAAAATCCAGATTGGAAGCAGCCCAATGCGCTGAAACCGAGGGATCAAGGATCCCACCAAAACCTATCAGAAGCAAACGTTCTGCACGTTGCATTAATCCTAACTTACAGGTCACCCCCAAGCTCTCGCCCCTAGCCCTCGTATAGCTCACTAGTAGCGATCCGCCTAACCCCACTGTAGCAAATAACAAACCCAGTTGAGAATCTTTAAATAAATAGACCAGGCCACAAAAAACTGCGACCTCTGCGAATCTATCTAATGTTGAGTCTAAAAAAGCGCCCCTCTGATCAGCTATTCCTAAGGTGCGGGCAATCCTTCCATCCAAGACATCTGCTATTCCTCCAAATAAGATACTCCAACCGCCCAACGTAAGATGCCCGGTGGCAAAAGCTAAACCACTTAAAATCCCGAAAAGGACTCCAAGAAGATTAAAGAACAGAGGCCCCATTCCGATGAGTATTGCAAACTTCCTAAATGGATCAATAAGCCAATAGAACCAGTCTCTCAGAAAACTTCCCAAGACAAATTTACCACGATCTTTACTTTCTAAATTATCGATGGATTTGTGCTTTCCACTCACTACCCAAAATAAAATAGAAATCGCCGATAATGCTAAGACTAACAGTAACGTTTGCATCCTTCGTCAATTCTCCCTTTGGTCCGGACCCATTCCAAAATCCTGATTTGCTTCAGTTTCTGTCTTGGGCCTATTCCAAAATACATAAAGAACCCTTGGAACCAAGCACGGAATTGGCAACACCTTCTCGATTAGAGTGAGATTAATCTTACTCCCAGTTCTTCTCTCAACCTTCCTGACAATATAAGGTAGCCATCCTTCAAAAGTGACTACATGCTTAAGCCAAGAAAGTGTCACCCTTAGCTTGGATACTTTAAAATACACTATACGTCCCAACCTACTCCTCATAGAAACTGGACTCAAAGTTCTATAACCATTCCCCTCACGAACCATATCACCTTTAGCTTCAGCCTCAGTCAACACATTGGCATAATACTCAACCAGTTCCTTTTCTTGTGACAGGAAAATGGCATCCGAACGACCGGCTGACTCAGGACGATTTTCACTACGGTAGCAAATCTTCAGCATTTCACGTGCCAAGGATGCTGCGTCGAAAGGCTGGTCAATCCAAAGAGTCGCCCAAGTCAGAACACCATATCTTGCTATGCCTAAATTGCGCTGGACCCATTCCCCAATTACTTCATTTTTGCTGTAGATCACTTTGACTTTCTGCATCATTCTTGAAATCATGAAATGGTCCTTTGCCTGATCAATAGCTAAGGACCGTTCAAAATCAGGTCTATTCAAGACCAAACACTTAGCGATTGGCCCATCTGCTCCGTCTGGAGCTAATCGTATGACGTTAGGCGGTAGGACATAACTCATGATAGCCATCACCATTGGTAGTCTATGGATCATATTAGCTGAGTATAAGGTCTCATAGAAATCCTTATACCCATCAACTATCAAAACCAGATCATAAGCGCTGTGTCGCCCTGGATTTGCTCCAAGTAGACGTGATCCGTAGAGAATGACTGCTTCAATGTGATTCCTGGCAATAGTAGTTAAGAGAGGAACAAAAACATCCTCTGCTGGACCACGGCCATCTACCGAAATTTCTTTCTGAGCAAAGACCGTTTCTTCTACCAATTCCATGTCAACGATTTAAACATCGTTGCTCCTTCCCTATAAGTCATTTTCAGTCACCCGACTTTCTCCATTGAAAGACATTATTGACACCCACATTTTGAAAGTCTGATATTATAACCTTGGCCATTTGGAGTTGCTTAATAGCTTATAGTAACATAGTACTATTTTTATCTTTCAAGGAAACGATAACAATGCAGTTAACTAAATACGCCTTTTATAATGCAGTGGCTGGATTTTTTGAGATGCCCACGAATGATGCCACCAGGCTTCTTCCAAAGCATCTACAATCATTGGAAGTCCAACATCAGAGAAGTATCCTAGCAATAACCGCATTTCAATTTACTGAAACTGAAGTGGGATCTTACAATGAAATAGTACTTTCAGTGATCGTTCCCCCAAGAGTTGAGCCGAACCGGCCAATTCCAAATGCGGCCTTTTATCCATTTATGGTTGGAGTCACAACTCCAGAATCTCGGACACATGCCATCGAGCGTTGGCATCTTCCTCATTACATGAAAGACATCGATATAGAATTCTCTGAATCTTCACAGGGTCTCGCCGTGCAAGTCCGAGAGGACGATACACCGATTTTAGATCTAACTGTGACAGATTTTGCAAAGGAATCAGATACCCTTCTATTTAATGCGTTCACAGTTGAGGAGGAAGATAATTTCAAAGTCAACATTTTCATGGAGGGGCAACACAGTGAACACGAAGAAGAAACGGGCTCCCTAAAACTTTACCCTCATGAAATGACCAAGGGACTCGACCTGGACGACATTTCCACTGTTCCCTTCAGAGAACAGTGGTTCCACCGAGGCCTACAGACCTTTGAGGAGCTCGAGAGAATATGAGCTCCTCAAAGATCAATTAAAGGAAGGGCTGTAAGACTCTAGAAATGCGAAGCATTAAGCCAAACGTCCGATCTTTGCCACGCCTCTTCGAACGCCCTTAGTGCCTCGTCAGCAGGTCCTCTTTTCCCTTGATTACGCAGGGCTTTCTCCAGTCCAAACAATGACCATCCATTGTGAGGATGATCTTCTAGAGCAAACTTGTAGACCTGCTCAGCCTCGGAAAATCTTCCCGCTTCTATCAAGGCCGCGCCTAACCAATCACGAACAGCAAAATTGAGTGGTTCGGGCTCATCATACTCCAGTTGATCTTCAATTTCTGCGGCCATTTTAAAGATTTCAATAGCCTCACTCAATTGACCCTCTTCTCGAAGCATCTCTCCTTTCAATATCCCCCCAACAATGGCTAGCATGTCCTTAGCGGAATGTTGGCGAAAAATCGCTCTGTCCGACGCTTCCTCAGCACCAAGCTCCACAGCAGCAAGGAATTCACGCGCCTGCTCCATATCACCTGTCTTCAGATGTGCGTATCCACGTCCAAAGTCCCAAAATCCCTTGAAGATCGGATTTGGATCAGGCTCTCCCGACATCTCTAGAATTTCTTTGAACCTTCCAAAACGAATCTTTGTCAAAATTTCGTAAGTAGCTGTTCCAGTAAGCTCGTCATAGTCTTTGCCAGCCTGCATTGCTACTGCACCTTGTCCATCATTGGAAGCCGCGAAGAGTAGCATGTGAAGGTTGTGACTCGGATAAATTGCAAAACCTTCGCCAATCGCAGCTTTCTGATCTGAGTGCCATGCGAGGGTATTCGACCTGACACCATCGGCCCAACGGCCCACCCTATTCCAAGTATGGGAGGGCATATGTTGAATATGGCTGGCTCCTGGAATTTCATCGCCCAGATATTCCGCGCATGCTTCCGCCTTATGGGGTTGGGTCGTAGATTCAGTAGCATGAATGTATAGATGGCAATTCCCTGGATGCCTGATGTCCTGGTCGAGGACTTCTTCTAAAACCCTATGAAGCAAACGTACTTCTGGTTTTTCAATGTCCCTGTAACCTCTGCGTGGTTCTAGTAAGAAAATAGACTCCGCATACAAGAAGCCCACATCTAAATCTTTGGGGTAGTTTGCATAGACCTCAGCCATCGCTTCAGAATAAAGGGTGTCTTCAGCTATATCAGGAGTTCTATCCGTGCGACCAATATATCTCACTTCCATAGCATCAATGAGAGCTTTCTCCACTCCACTCGCGTTTTCCGCAAGCTCACTAGCAACGCTTATCGCCTCTTGAGCTCTTGGTAAATCCCCCGGACCCATAGGCCCATTGAGGTAATGACCCCAGGCCCAAGCCTCTCCGAAATAACACATCGCACAACTCGGATCACTCTTCTGTGCTTCTCTAAAAGACCGAGCTGCATCTTCAGGGGTAAAGGCATACATCAGTTGAAGCCCCTGATCGAAGAACGCTTGCGCTTGAACTACATCCGTAGTGATTGTCCTGGATAGAGGCCCAAGCCCTTTTTCAAAAAGCTTCATTGGTGCCTTAAAGCTTTCTGGCAATTCTTCTGAGGCCATACCCATATTCATCTGGGCAGACACGGATTGGTCGGTTCCTCCAATGGGGATTACCAGAAAAACTAAAATGAAAAGTACAAGTCTTAAAAACATTAATTTATATCTCCTTGAATTCATGCCTGTTCAAGCAAGCTCTTCCAGAACACTAGCACTATGGATTCCACTAGTTCTAATATGCATGATGAGATTTATAAAACAATTGTTAAAACACTTAAAGTCAAACTACTCCCATAGACAACAATAGAAACATTTTTTAAAATTTTGTGGGTGATAATCATTTGAAATACCTTATATATATCCGAGACCAATCAGGGAGTTGAGAAAGTATGATTTCAGTCAGAGGAGTTACCAAACAATTTGGTGACTTGACCGCCGTTAAAAATCTAGATCTTGAAGTTGGCAGGGGAGAGGTCGTTGGTTTTCTAGGCCCCAATGGAGCTGGAAAAACTACTACCATGAGAATGTTGACTGGCGTCCTAGAACCTGATCAAGGAAGCATATACTACGATGGGCGATTGATTAGTGAAGACTTAAATGCAGCCAAGAAAAAGGTTGGCTACCTCCCAGAATCAAATCCTCTCTATTCTGACATGCTCGTGGTTGAATATCTAGAATACGCCACTTCACTGAGAAAAATGAATCAGAAAGATGCTAGGTCAGGTATTTCTGACGCAGTCGATGAAACTGGTATCTCTGAGGTTTTCTTTCGACCCATTTCTGAACTTTCGAAGGGCTACAGACAGAGAGTAGGTCTAGCAGCTGCGATTCTACACCGACCCGAAATTTTGGTTCTTGATGAACCAGCGGAAGGCCTCGATCCCAACCAACGTGTTGATATTCGAAACCTCGTCAGCAACCTCGGTCAGGAGAGAACCGTCTTACTAAGTAGTCATGTAATGCAAGAAGTTGAGGCAACATGCAAAAGAATTCTGATAATCAACCGTGGCAAACTCATTGCTGATGGAAGTGTGTCTGATCTCCTGGAGACAGGAAAAGGAAGATCTGAATACACCGTAGAAATTGTCGGTAATGGAGCTGTAGAAAAACTGACAGCATTGAATGGTGTAGACTCCCACACGACTGAAGAAGTGAATGGACGAACTAGGGTTTCGTTATCGGTCTTAGGAGACGAAGAACTGAGGCCTGTAATTTCCCAGCTGGCTCAGCAGGAAGGTTGGGTTTTGTGGGAGCTTCACAAGAATCAAATTTCTTTAGAGCGCCTTTTCAGAGAATTGACTGACAATGAGGAGATCTCAAAATGAAAAGGACTCGAATAGTCGCTGAGCGTGAAATCCAGAATTTCTTTGACCACCCTACTGCTTATATCCTAATGTTAGCGTTTCTTGGTCTGAGTTTATTTTTGGCCTTGAGATCTATCTACGCACTGAGCCTGGCCAGTCTTCGACCACTGTTCGATCTACTTCCCTGGCTTTTTGCTGTCTTTATCCCGGCACTGACCATGCGATCTGTTGCCGAAGAAAAGAGGACTGGAACCATAGAGTGGCTTTCTTCCTACCCACTAGGTGAATTGGAAATCTTGATGGGGAAATTAATAGGGAATTGGTTTTTTGTGATACTGTCTCTTGCAGGCACTCTACCCATGGCTATAGGAGTATTCCTTCTTTCAGATGCTGATCCAGGAATCATGCTGGCACAATATATCGGCGCCTCATTGTTAGCTATGCAGGGCGTAGCCATTGGCCTCTGGGCTTCTACGGCAACAAAAAATCAAGTCACCGCATTTATTCTTGCCACATCGGTGAGTTTTGCATTGGTATTCATTGGAACCCCAGTAGTGCTGTACGGGTTGACTCCATTCTTAGGAACAGCGTTATCCCGTCTATCGGTCATGGGTCATTTTGAAAATGTTGCTCGAGGAGTAATAGACTTGAGAGACATAGTCTATTTCCTGTCCACTGCGGGATTGTTTGTAGCCATGGCGGTAGGGTTGTTGGTCAAACAGCGCCTTAGTGAACAGAGAGAATCATACAAACGTCTCCGAGCAGGGATAGCGATTTTATTAGGGCTAGTGGTTGTAACAAATCTATTGGGAGGAAACATACGAGGCCGTGTAGATTTGACTAGAGAGAGTCTTTACACCCTGTCCCCTGGGAGCGAAGAAACACTTGACAACCTCTCTGACCTGGTAACTCTCAAGCTTTTCATTTCTGACGAATTACCCTCTGAGCTAGAGCCAACCTTGAGAGATGTGCGAGATCTCATATCCGACATGAGTCGAGCCGGTGGAGACAATCTTGTCGTTGAGAACTTAAATCCCGGAGACGATCTAGACGTAGCCGTAGAAGCGAGATCTTTCGGAATTATTGAAAACGAATTCAACGTTCTCAGGGATGATGAATTCGAAGTGAGACGTGGATGGTTCGGACTGGCTCTTTTATATGCAGACCAGCAGGAAGTCATACCATTTATTTCTGGCACAGCTGATTTGGAATTTAGAATTGCTTCAGCAATATCTGTAATGACTACCGATAAAAGGCCCAGCGTAGCCTTCTTAACCGGACTCGGTGCCCTAGGAGAAAGTGAGCTCCCATCTCTGGGACGAGCCTTAATGGAAAGGTATGAAGTCACATCTCTAGATTTGTCTCAAGAAGGTGATCTTGGACTGAATCCAGAGAATATGGATTTAGTGGTTCTGGCTGGCCCAAAAGAACCCGTTTCAGAACAGAAAGTGAATGAGATAGAGAATTTTATCTCTCAGGGTGGTGGTGCTCTGATACTTGTGGATAAACACCAAATATCACTCGAGACCCCCACCACCAACCTAGTCACAACTGGTCTTGAAGAATTTCTTCAGAAACAGGGGATTGGAGTCGATGAGGGATTAGTCATGGATTATGGATCCAATTCCAATATCTCTATGGGACCACAAGGCCTATTCAATGTAGTACGTCCTTACCCACTATGGCCCATTGGTCTCAAAGGAAGTCTCCACGCAACAACAAGGGATCTCAACGGTTTAAGCGCTGGCTGGGCAACCGCGATTACCATAGCAGACAGTGTTAAAAATATTGAAAGGCTCTGGATAACCACAGAAGCTGGCGGAATACAACCTCCCAATTCTTTGATAATGCCAGATGCGCTCCTACAACCCGATCCCGATGGTTTCCAGACAGTCACATTGGCTGTGGCCATCGGTGGAGGGGAAGCTGAATCTGCCACTAATGATGTCCAAGAGGGACGTATAATTGTTGTGGGCGATGTCGATTTCCTAGAAGAATCATTTATTCAGGTTAGTCCAGACAACCTGATTTTCGCAGAAAATGCAATCGATTGGCTGGCACAAGACGAGGCACTCATAGCTATCCGATCGAAAACAAGGACTCCACCGCCAATAATTTTTACTTCTGACTTTCAGAAAGCCAGCTTGAGATGGGGGAACCTGATTGGCGTTCCACTACTAATAGTCATTTATGGAGTTATGAAGGTTACTGGACGTCGACGTAGAGCTGAAGTTCGTTGGGGAGATTATATAGCATGAGTAAAAAGACTCTGAATACAATCATAAAAATCTTTTTGTCCGCTACGATACTATGGGTTGGCCTAAGCCTGATGAATGGCAGGAGCAATCGATCAAACGCTACAGTCAATAGTGTAGGAGAATTTTTCGCAAATTTTGACTCCACCACTGTTACAAATTTCAATATCCAGAGTCCAGACGGGTCTATCACCGAGTTAGCTCATCTTGATGATAATTGGACAGTTAACGGCTACTCGATTGAAGAAGTATCTCTGAATAAACTGTTGGATGCTATTGACGAAAATGAGGTGGGAAATGTAGTAGCCAACAATGCTGAAAACCATGGACGAATGGGCTTGTCTGCAGACAGCACCTGGAGACTGGAAATTATAGAATCCGAAAGTAAAACATCCACTATTCTAATCGGAAATACTGGGCCGACCTTTCCAAGTGTATTCACTAGAGTTGTAGATCAAGATGAGGTAGTGTTGATTTCTGGAGACTTGCGTGGTGCTGTAACCCAAAGCCTCACAGAATGGAGGGACAAAACCATCATCACCACTGATACGATCGCCTTAAGCAGTATTCTGCTCGACTATGGCAACGCGACCTACCGCCTAGAGCGGTCAGATACAACATGGACTATGGATGGAGAAGTAGTTGACGCAGCCGCAGTCATTGGTATCACTGCAGAACTTTCAAACATGGAAGCGAGTGGTTTCCTGGACGAGAGCCAAAACCCTTCCACTGAAAACACAAGGCGAATAGTCGCGATGGATGAGTCTGGCAGCATCATGAATCAGCTTGTACTCACAGGGCAAGGTCTTACTCGACATGTCCAAAATCCCAACTCTGAAATCATTTTTGAAATTCCCAGCTGGAAATTCAGTAGAATAGTGCCAGACATATTCATGCTAGTCCAGGATGAGGAGGAATAAGCCTACTTGAAGTTCGTCAGAATTCTCAGCTTTTTAGGCGCACTTCTTATCGTGGGTTCTCCATTAGCGGGAACAGCATTACTTCAAGATCCAAATAAAGCTGAACCAGATTCGTCTAGCTTGCACCAAAGAGCCAAAGTTTCACAAGCTCAATTTGAAAGATCCAGGAATAAACTAATCCCACCCCAGTTCGCCAGACTAAAGGTTAGTTGCGACGAAATCGTCGGGCGTCTTTGTTTTAGACACGAAGACTGGGATGAACATCCGAGTTGGGAAATCATGGAAGAGCCTATTCCTGTAGAAATGGCCCGATCAGAACTTCTTGGCGAACTGGTTGCGATCAATGCAGCCCTGCCAGGGGACAATTGGGTGCTGGGACAACTCATTTACTACCTGTCAGAAGAAAGAGATTGGAAAAGGGCCGAAGAACTATTGAGTGGGTGCCACGCAACACCTTGGTGGTGCAACTCCCTTCTCGGTTTTATTACACATTCCCAGTCCGACTGGATGAAGGCCGAACATTATTTTGGACTAGCCCTAAAGCAGATGCCATCCGAGGCAGAGCGCTCTTTTAGATCCTTCAGGTATCTAGTGGATTCTGAATCACAGGAATTGCTGGCTGTCTCAACGGGGACAGAAGCTGCCCAAAATCTTTTTTGGCTGTTATCTGACCCTCTTTATCTAGTGGATGGAAATGACCGGATGACAGAGCAACATGTACGCTCACTATTAGTGCACTTACGCAAGGACTCAGCCAATCCCTATGGCCTGTCCTGGGGAGATGACCTAGAGGAATTAACCGTGCGTTACGGTGCAGAAAAAGCCTGGGAAAGAGAACAACAAGCGCCTGACGGATTTCTGACCGACACTCGCAATATTGTGGGTAGACACCACCCTAAAAGTCAGGAGTTCCTCCCACCTAGATTTGT
>JBJKYO010000086.1:0-20291 GCA_045561015.1 Longimicrobiales bacterium
CATTCTTCCTCACCCAATCCACCAGTTCCATTGGTAACGCATTTTGTACCAACAAATCCTGCCGAATTCGCTGGGAAACCTTCAGTCGCCCGCATCCGCATCTCAACATTATAACCAGAACGCACACCCCTGTAGCCTAGCGTGATAGTACCTTTTGATTTTGGTGCGTTTAGGTAAATGGGACTAGTGGCATTCTGCATTTCTGCAATTGTGAAATAATCATCATTCACAAACGATGCCGTTGATGCGAGAGTCCATTCATCATTCAAAAATGCCTTCATGGAAAAATCCGCACCCCAGACGTTCAGGTCACCCTGATTCATATAGGTTGCCAACAACTCAGCACCCTGAGCATTTACATCAGCTGTAGATGCTACAGCTAAAGGAATCTCTGCCAATCCAGGGGTTCCACCCACTCCATCACCACCAAGTGCTATTTGCATTGCTGCAGCTCCGGCTGTAGCTGCAGCTGTAGTTGCGTCCATTCCCTGTGCCTGATAAACAGCAGTCAACCTTGGTGTTAGGAACCCTACCATGGTCGTGGGATCAAGCAATATCATAGGAGTGGTGGCCATGAGTGGCGATACAAAATTTTTCCTCTGACTGTACCATCCGTCCACTGCAAATTGAATTCTGTCGTTAATCAAGCCCTGATAACCCATTTCGTAAGTGGTATTTGTGCTTATCTCTAATTTGGGAGTACTTGGAACGACAGTGGTAGCCAAGGGAGTTACCGCCATATTATTTGTATTCAATAAATTGATGCCTATAGCACCAGCATCCGCAGCAAAACTGTTCAACAGTCCCGCGGTAGTTGCATCAATCGCCCCCTGAGCTGCCATAGCTCCCACACCCATTGCGTAAAGAGTTGACTGCTGTACTGGCAGCAGCTGACTGGCTCCTCCAGGATTAAATGGGGATCTCATACCCTTCAGTGATCCATCAGCATTTTGATAGACGTAACCTTTATTGTTCCCCTGCGCCCTGATCCTGTAGCCTAGCGGTCCAAGTGGAGCTGGAGCTTGACCACCAGAAATCTCCAAGAACATGTTCAAGCTACTAGGTGTTGAAAATGCCCTATTGTATGTGGCCCTAAAACTATGATTTGGAGCAGGTTCAAACACTAGAGCTGCCCTGGGACTAAAGGTGTTTTCATCCAGTCGGGAATGTGTATCTCTACGTCCTGCTACGATCAGATCCAACTGGTCTGCTAAAGCGGTTTTAGACTGCAAATATATACCCAGTTCTTGGATATCGTCATCGCTTTCAAATGCTCCGTTCACGGTACCCTCTGTACGAGGATCTGTATTCGTGTAGTCCATACCATAAGTAAAATCTTGCTTGCCCCCGAATAAAGCTGTCGAATTTCTGAGTTGAGCAACATAAAGTTGAGACTTGTCGACTAAAGGAGTACCATTCCTTAGTAGGAAACTATTGGGACCAGCGTCGCTGGTATTGAGATAAACTTGCGCAAACATCCTGTTAGATCTCAGTCGAGCCTGATAAAAGGAATAGTTCCAATCTTTTACCTGTCCCCCACCTAAGCCCGTCAACTCAACTCCTGTTGCGCTTGTTAGACCATAATTAAACATAAGCCGAGTATTCTCACCTACATCCCAGTCCGCCCTAGCATCCACCGACTCACGGTTAAATGCATTATTTCTATTACCCACATTGTCGTAAGCCGCTTGTGCTATGGTAGCGGATGACCCAGAAGCAATCCTTTCCGCAATGAAAGCTGCTTTATCCTTCACTGCTTGTGCTCTGGCCGCGAACTCGATTGGATCTGTATAGTTCCAATCGTCCCCTTCCATTTTCTTAGCAGAAATTTTTACTGCGAAATTGTCTGACAGTTTCTGAGCAGTTCTAAAAGCGTATTCGGACACACTCTGAGTACCACCGCCTAAAGTTGCCGTTGACCCTTGAGATTCCAGCGGAGATTTCGTGATAAGGTGAACAACCCCATTAGAAGTATTAGGTCCGTACAGTGCCGACCCAGGGCCTAGCACCACTTCCATTCTTTCCAGGTCTTCATCTTGAGCAGGTATGAAATGCATCAAATTCACCCGTAAGGATGGAACACCAGCGATTCGATCATCCACAAGAGCATGTAGAGATCCAGAGAAGACATTACTGAAACCTCTAACTACTACGTTCGTCGACTGAACCCCTTGTTGCATCACATCCACACCAGGAACAGCTCTCAAGTGATCAACAGGAGTCACTGTCGGTCTTTCAGCGACTTCCGTCTCTCCTATCACTATCACAGTAGCCGGCGCTGATGCGCTGGTTTCGGTAGTTCTAGATGCGGTGACAACCAATGGATTTAGTTCTAGAGCCTGCGAAGTCAAACTGACTTCGAGGGTAACTGGACTACCCCCTGACACACGAACACCATCTTCACGATAGGGGCGGTAGCCTAGGGCAGTCACCACTACTGAATAAGTCCCCGATGACACTGAAAATGAAAATTGTCCATTTGCTGAAGTCAGAACGGCGTTTTCTCCACTTTCGAGAATCTCGACCTGAGCCGATGCCAAAGCTGCACCAGTCTCTACATCAACAACAGTTCCCGAAATAGTGCCATTTTGCGCTTGCAAAGGAACGGAAACCATCAAAAAACCTATGGTAAAAACAGCCGATAACAAGGATTTTACCCGCATATCAGGACCTCTTGGTTATGGGTGATCTGAAAGGAACCAAAGGGACGAACTAGACCAGCAACAGACATAGTTATAACCGCCCCCAACCAACACCTGGTTCCATTTGTGTTCCCAGTAAAAGAAAAAAATGGAGATCGAATTGCATTACAACATTACATCAGTAAGAATATAGGTGCAACGCCAACACCAATAACAGGCAGACTTTAGACAACATGGCTTCGAAACCAACCTTACAAGATTTACAACTAGCTCATACAAAGATAGCGGACAAAATACACCATACTCCGCTTACTTCTAATCAGAGCTTAAATGCTGAAGTGGGACAATCTGTTTTTCTAAAATGTGAAAACTTTCAAAAAACAGGGTCTTTTAAAGTCAGGGGAGCTCTGAACAGTATCATGAGCCTAAATAAAGATCGACTGACAAAGGGGGTGGTCACAGTCTCAGCAGGCAATCACGCGCAGGCTCTTGCCTGGGCCGCCCAACAACTAAACGTCCCGACAACCGTGGTCATGAATAAAAAGGCATCGCTCACAAAAGCTCAGGCAACTGAAGCTTATGGAGGGAAGGTCATCCTGCACGGCACAGCGTCAGAAGCCTTTCAGCTCGCTATACAGATCGCAGAAGAGGAAGGCATGACTTTTATCCATCCCTTTGATGATCTTGAGGTCATAGCGGGGCAAGGCACGGTTGGACTTGAAGTTTTTAGCGATCTCAAGGACATAGAAAATTTAATTGTCCCAGTAGGTGGTGGTGGCCTAATAGCAGGAATGTCACTTGTAAAACGCTACTTGCATCCCCATGTCAAAATTTATGGTGTGGAGCCAGAAGGTGCCGCAGCAATGAATGCCAGCCTACTTCAAGGCCGCGCCGTTCACCTAGGCAGTGTTTCAACCATTGCTGATGGCTTAGGTGCTCCCATGGCCGGGGAATTGACCTATCAAATAGTTAGGGAAAATGTAGAAAAGATCATCGTAGTGAGTGATCGCCAAATTATGCAAGCTATGTCCTTCTTACTTAGCAGGACGAAGCTACTTGTCGAACCAGCGGGATGTGCAGCCATCGCCGCTCTGTTCTCTGAACAAATCCAGAACGATGCCGGAGGAAATACAGTAGCCATACTTAGCGGTGGCAACGTAAGCTTGGAAGATATGGGTAACTACTCATTGCTAGAGTAAATCGCATCCAATCTTCTAATGCACCCAATGCCGAGTAGAGGACCCAACGACAAAAAAGCAAAGGACCATCTCCAACCCACCAGTTCCGTCAGTAAGGGTGTTCCCTGAATAGTGAGCATGGTGAGCAGAAACCCAAGAGAAGTCTGAAGGGTAAGAGCCGTTCCTACGGCATCCTGAGGCGCGATCTCCGTCACCATAGCACTGAATTGAGCAGAATCGGCAACGACGAAAAAGCCCCAAATCAGCATTAGAGGTATCAGCAACCAAGGACTTTGCCCAAAGAGAAAGCCGACCGCAATACAGCACGACCCACTAATGAGCATAGACAAATTGACTACTTTTCTCCTGCCAATTTTATCTGCAGCAATGCCACCCCAAATACATCCCAATCCCCCAATTGAGATGACAGCAAAAGCTGTCAAATCACCCCATTGCCCTAATCCAATCGAAGTTTCTTGGTCAAAACTGACAGCAAAACTAGCTGCAATGAACGCGGGCGCCCATGTCCACATCGCGTACAGTTCCCACATATGACCCAAGTAACCATAGGTCGCTAAACGTGTTGGTCGATGATTAACCACCGTCATTATATGTCTCCAAGAAAAAGAAGACTTCTTAAAACCGTGGGGACCATCGTAATAACAAAAACCCACCAGCAATCCGCTTGCCACGGCAGCCAGAGAAGTTCCTAAAATAACCATTGGAAAAGAGGAGTTTCCAATCACTTTGAACAAATAGGGGCTCGCTTTACCCAATGTAAGCGCACCGACAATAGTTCCGATCGCCAAACCACGAGAAGCTTTGAACCAAGTAGAGATCATTTTCATCGAGGGAGGATACACACCTGCCAGAAAAAATCCGGTTAAAAATCTCAGCACTAAGGCTGATTCATAATCACCGACTAGGATTAAACCTGCATTTGCGAGCCCAGCTAGAACAGCCGAGCAGGAGAAATAAATTCTTTCCGGAAATATATCTACCAAATTGAAGATCGCTGCAACGAAAGCACCCAGTACGAAACCCAACTGGACGGCAGTGACCAACCAGCCAACTTGATTGGGCCCAAGGGACCACTTTGCCTGAAGAACATCTCCGAT
Organism: Longimicrobiales bacterium; assembly: GCA_045561015.1. Taxonomy (GTDB): domain Bacteria; phylum Gemmatimonadota; class Gemmatimonadetes; order Longimicrobiales; family Gaopeijiaceae. The sequence continues at coordinate 4,939 of JBJKYO010000086.1, forward strand.
GGCTGCTGCAGTGAGCCAAACCGACATGCCAAGCATTACCGAAGTGGCAACCAATATAAGAATGATCCACGGTCTTATTACATTCTTCACGGTCAGCCTGCTAGCATCCTACTGAGTAGGAACCAGAGATTTGCAGGTCGTTCAGCTAAACGGCGCATATACCACGGAAACCAAGAGGATCCGTAAGCTATCAGTACTGCCACCTTAACCCCGCTTTGTAATAGAGATTCTTGAACATGCTTTGAAATGCCGTATAGCATGTGGACTTCCAGATCTCTGAGATTCAAATCTTCATGCAGTACGATAGTATTCATTATCTGATCTATAATCTTGTTGTCATGAGTAGCAAACACAGCCCTCACTTCATTTTCCCTTGTAGCTACAAGCAATTCATCAGCTAGTTTGAGATAATTATGATCGACATCCTTTTTTTGAGGGAAAGCTATTTCTTCTGACTCAAGGTAAGCCCCTTTCACCAGTCTAATAGCTGGGTTCAGTGCTAACATCCCTTGAATATCATCAGTCGTGCGGTAAAGATAGGCTTGGAGACAAATGCCGACGTTCGAATATTTCCTGGCCACCCCCTTGTAAATATCAATAGTGGTGTCCGTGTAATAGCTTCCTTCTATATCTATCCACACAAACAGATTTAACCTTTGTGCCAACTCCAGTATTTCCCTCAAATTATCTGAGGCTATTCCACTCCCCAAATCGACTCCGATCTGAGTCAATTTTAATGAAATTTCGGATGTCAAGTTCCTGTTTCTTACTTCCCGGAGAACGGTTTTGTAGTGATCGACTACCCCTCTGGACTCATCTAAATCTTCGACACTTTCACCTAGCAAAGTAAAAACAGTCGAAGTGTCCTGGTTTTCTAGTTCGCTCGCTGCCTGTAACGCTTCCTCTAAGGTCTCTCCGGGCATGAACTTTGATCTTGCTCTTTTCACAAATTCCATTTTTGGCAATTTGTTATTCAAATAGTGGTTCTCAGAAACCCAAAGCAAAATGCTCCTGAACACTCAGTTTCCCTCTCCAGGTATTCGGACTGGACCCAATTCAGCAAAAGGAGAATAGCCATAATTGCTCAGTTGCTCGCTGTAGCTTGTCACGCTTTCTTGAAAGAGCACATTGACTTGCTCGACTATTTCTTCAACACCATCTCCTGCTTGACTCAACATCAGCCTTTCATTCGGAGAGAGTGCGCCCATGGAGCTACCCAATGTCCTAGAAAGAACGCTCAGCACAACATTACCCGGAACAGTGCCTGAACAGTTCCCTTGGCAGGAAGGACCAGTAAACAATTCTTCCATAGTTGCCCGCAACTGGGTCTCTAAAACGAGACCCTCATCAATCAAATTTTGATCTGGATTGATGCCCAGCCCCTGTAAAACTACTCCAACTTCTTCGATGGCCATGCTTAACCTTCCCTCTGCCATTTCTAATGTCGAAGTTAAGTAATTGAGTTCTCCCAGGGCACCTATTCTTTCTTGTCGGTCCTGCGAAGAAATAGTGAAACGCGGATCCTCCAACACATGCAACTCTCCCTCTGACTCCGATCCTCCACTGGTAACCTTGACGCTATATATGCCAGCTAGGACTTCTATCCCGCTCAAGTCTGCCTTCCCTTCCTGTCTGGTTGTCCTCCTGAGATTCCACACCGTTCTATTGACCCCTTCTTTTGCTATATCGCTAAAGGAATGCACTACTTCGCCATTAGGATCAATTATTTCGATATTAGTTGAGGCGCCCTCTTCGCCCCCATACCAATAATTGATTAATGCGCCATAGGGTCGCATTTCGCCAAACATCATAGCATGCCCAACCGAGCGATAACCTATAGCTTCCGCTACAACATATTTTTGCGCTGAAGCTAAAGGTAATACCCTCAACTCCTCATCAATAAGAGAAGCGTCTGCTGCAGCTTGTCTCAAGGGGCGAATGTCATCCACTACATAGATTCCCCTGCCATGGGTACCTACCACCAAATCGTGTTCCCTAGGATGTATTCTTAGATCTCTTACTGGTGCCGCTGGAACTCCGTGCTGCCAATTCATCCAAGATGTCCCACCATCGACGCTAAAACGAACGCCAAATTCTGTACCCACAAAAAGAAGATTGGGTTCAATAGGATCTTCACGTATTACATGAACAAAACTTTGTATATTGCTGTCTGATATATCTTTCCATGTCTCTCCAAAATCTTCAGTCTTATAAATATATGGGGTCCAATCCCCTCTTCTATGATCTTCTAGTACTACATATGCCACACTCTCATCGTGATGGGAGGGTTCTACATGTGGCACCCATATTCCTGCAGGAACGTCAGGGATATTCTCGCCTACATTAGTCCAAGTCGCCCCGTCATCATCTGTAAGCTGGACATTACCGTCATCCGTAGAGACCCAAATTAATCCACTTCGTAAAGGACTTGGAGAAATAGATAAAATAGAGGTATGGGTTTCGGCTCCACTCGTATCTAAGGTCAGCCCTCCACTCTGGTAATAAAGCTGTTTTTCTGGCTCATCCGTAGTTAAATCAGGCGAAATAATTTCCCACGTTTCTCCATTATTCCGAGTTCGGTGCACAAACTGGCTCCCCAGGTAGAGTGCAGTAGGGTCCAGTGGATCTACATTGAGAGCCGCATTCCAATTAAATCGCAAACCAAGATTTTCTGGATGCACTGGCTGGATCGCGACCCTTTGACCTGTCACCTTGTCAAACCGTACCAACCTTCCACCCTGCATTGTTGAGTAACCATAACGATCATCCGTTCTGTCATTAAAAACAGAAAACCCGTCCCCCGGTCCCACACGACGCCAATGCAAATTCATTATACCTCTGTTTTCCCAGACCGTATTAGGACCGAACCAACTTCCATTATCCTGGAGACCTCCGTAAACGTTATAGGGTGTCGCATCATCTAAACTTATGTGATAGAACTGAGCTAAAGTCAGATTCTCAACAAATCTCCAGTGCACCCCGCCATCATTTGTAAAAGCTATCCCTCCATCATTCCCCATTATCATTTTTTTTCCGTCATTGGGATTAATCCAAAGCTCCTGCACGTCCCCGTGTATTAGACTGCTGGGCACCACAGTACGAAAATTAAGTCCTTTATCCTCACTGACCTCTATACTCCCGTGAAGAGAATAAATTCTATTTTCGTTAAGGGGATCTATCCTCAAATCTGCATAATAAAACGGTCTAGGAGCGATACCAGATTCCGCACTTATCGTTGTCCAAGTATCTCCGCCATCATCAGATCTCAATAGCTCGCTACTGGTGGCTTCGACCAAAGCATAAACCACTTCTGAATTAGATGGAGATACTGCAAGTCCAATCCTTCCCAATTCACCTTCTGGGAGACCGTCTTCCTCGGTAATCTCCTCCCAACTATCCCCACCATCATGTGAGATAAATAATCCACTGCCCTCTCCTCCAGATTCGAAATACCAGGGCCAGCGCCTAAATTCCCACATCGCTGCAAAGAGTTTGTCAGGATTTTGTGGATCGATAGCCAGATCAGCCGCGCCTGTTCTCGGATTGGAGTATAGGATTCTCTTCCATGTTTCTCCTAAATCCTCTGTTTTATATACCCCTCGTACTTCACCATCACTCCAAGCTGGACCCATGACTGCGGCGTAAGCCACATTTGCATCCGAGGGGTGTGGTATGATTTTGTCGATTCTTTCAGATCCTTCCAGACCCACGTGAACCCAATTATTTCCACCGTCTATAGACCTGAACATTCCATTCCCTACCCCAGCACTGTTTCTGGGATTCCCCTCTCCTGTTCCAACCCAAACCAGATCTGGATTTACAGGCGAAACGGCAACCGCACCAATGCCAAGATACGTTTGATCATCAAAAACAGGCTTCCAAGCCAACCCGCCATCATCAGACCTCCATACACCTCCAGTAGACGCACCAACAAAAATAATATTGGGATTTCCAGGTACTACATCGATAGAAGCAACTCTGCCGCTCATACCTGCAGGGCCAATCGAACGACCTCTAATTTCTGAAAACTGGTTAGTCTCATACTGCCCCAAAGCCTTGAAAGGGAGACAAAGAAGGACAATCCAAGTCAATCTAAAACCAAATCGTATTCCGTGACGAACGCACATTAAATGACTCCTTTTTCTGTTAACTTTGCGGGATTAACACTGGAAAGAAAAACGGCTCAATTCCGATAGCCCTCAGTCTTTCTGTATGTATCTCTAATTCTAAATAATTGAATTCTTCCAGTTCCCCCAAAAGCGACTGGAAAGCCTCTTCCATCCTGAGCAAATCAAGTCGCTGTCCTTCTGTTGGGGCATCGTAAGAAGTGAACATATTGCTAACCTGTTTACGATACTGATATACTCCAGAAAAATCACCGACAATGTCCAACCTGTCCTGTAACCTTAATGCTTCTATCCTTAATTCCTCTGAACCAACAACAATAGATTCAGCCAACAAACGCTCTATAATTTGTCCTAATCGTTGGTCAACACTAGCAACCCAATTATGAGTCTGCACAACTCGTTCTTCGATTTCTAAGTACCTCTTTAGCGCCTGGTACTTCGTTATACGATCGACGAGCGGCACTTCAATCCTTGGATCACCAAGGACTTCTACACTCTGTTCTGAACTAGCAAGTCCCTGCTTGATCCGGATCTTATAATTACCGGGAAGGACTTCTACTCCTAGAAAGGCCTTACTCCCGTCTGAATTTTCTGCTCCTCGCAAACTCTCGGGGAGATCTTCCCGTAAATCCCAAACAAAATGATTAACACCCTTTTGCGGATAATCCACTAGCGTTCGAACTACCTTATTTTCAAAATCCAGTATCTCGATACTGACCGCACTGGCTAGGCCGGAACTTCCTATCCAGTAGTAGAATGAAGCTCCGTAAGGTCTATTTGTTTTATCCCACACATAATCACCCTCTGACGTTCTTCCTGAAGCGGATGGGTTAGCATGTAGATATGCCTTGGGGGGATTAAAGAGTGAAATGTCAGAGTTCAAAACATTTCCGTCAGTAATTATCGACCTCAAAGGACTGATGTCGTCCAAGATCAAAACATTTCGACCATCCGTACCTGTAATCAAGTCGTGAGTGCCGGGGTGTATCGCCAGGGCATGCAAAGGTGTAGTCGGAAAAGTGTGTGGCCATTTAATCCATTGATCCCCTTCATTTAAGGAGACATACAGGCCATCCTCTGCACCCGCAAATAGCAACTGGCTCTCTAGTGCATCCTGTACCACAATATATACTGGACCTAAAATATCCCTGCCCTCCGAAATTCGATCCCATCTATTCCCATAATCTTCTGTTTTATAGATATCAGTTCTTCTGTCACCCGAATCCTCTGCGCTTTCAAACACTACTATAGCAGAGCCAGGAGAAAACGTAGATGGATGGATATGAGAAACTACAGAAAAATCGGAGAGCCCCCTTACCCGGCCTTTCTTATTCTCCCACTGCCCACCTCCTGAAAGTGAAACAAATAAATTACCGTCGTTTGTCGCTGCCCAAACAACTTCAGGGTCGACCGGATTCAACGCCAGTTTTGTTATAGCTGGTACATTCCTAACACTGCCCAGATAAGCTAGGGTGTCGATCCGACTATCGGTCGTATGCCCATTGGTCAGGTCACCGCTAATGATCTGCCAAGTTAGTCCTCCATTTGTACTCTTATGAACAAATTGACTGCCATAGTACAAAACCAGGAAGTCCTCGCGATCCACTAGAGCTGGGGGATTCGAAGCATGTCGCAAAACCACTCCTTCTGGAGCCCATGGATCGATCCGTTTTATAGCACCGGTATCTCGGTTGGAAACTCCCATCCCTCCATGCGCATAAATCAAATAACTATACTTCGATTCCATTCGGTTAGTTAGAATAGCAGCCCCACTTCCCCTCCCCAGCCAATTCCAGTGATGATTGGTTATCCCTCCCCTCTCCCACACATTAGATGGGCCCCTCCAAAATCCATCTTTCCGTGTCGCCGCAACGATGTTGTATGGAAGCTGAAAATCAAAATCAATGGAGGTGACACTTCCATTAGGAACTCTGGGGCCAACGCTCCGGATAGCAAAGCCGCTAAGGTCTTTCGGATTCAACTGTGCATTCAATTCATAAAAGCTTAGGGTCACCATGATCAAATTAGCAATCACTAATACTCGATTGCTCACTCTAAGCCATGATGGTCCAATTTGTGAAATCTTCAGTACAACATTCATATTTTTCTCGAATAAGAGAAAATTACTGTAAAAACTGAAAACATTTTACTAGCCTTTATATTTTATGTATTTTAATTGGGTCTTTGATCTTCCCAAAATCCCTTTGATGACAATCACTTAAATATATCCTCAAGGAATTACACGCAACCTTCTAAACTACTGGTTGAAACAACCTAGGAACTATTCATGAAATCTGAACGTACCGCAATTCGAACACACTCTTTCACTGAATCAGTTATACGGGACATGACACGTGTAGCCAAGGAACACAACGCTATTAACTTGGCCCAGGGATTCCCAGACTTCCCAGCCCCACAGCTCTTAAAAGATGCTGCCTGTGATGCCATCAACGCCGACATAAATCAGTACGCGGTAACATGGGGCACTCCATCTATGAGAGATGCATTGGTGGATAAGTACCAGAAGTGGTACGGCATGGACGTAGATGGTAATCGGGAGATAACTGTAACTTGTGGAGGAACGGAGGGTATGGCTTCCGTAATGTTGGGAGTTATCAATCCCGGGGATGAAGTAATCATTCTACAGCCTTTTTATGAGAATTATGGACCCGATGCCATCTTGTGTCAGGCAAAGCCAGTATTTCTTACGCTCGAGGGACCAGACTTCCGTCTTGACCCAGATCGTCTCGCATCACTGATCACACCTAAGACCAGGGCTATCGTAGTCAATACTCCTAATAATCCAACTGGAAGAGTTCTCGATCAAGATGAACTAAACGCGATAGCAGACCTATGTATGAAACATGACCTATTAGCCATAACAGATGAAATCTACGAACATATTTACTATGAAGGGAAGCATATTCCTATGGCTACGATGGACGGAATGAGAGATCGCACTATTACACTTAGCGGTCTGTCAAAAACTTTCAGTGTCACTGGCTGGCGTATTGGCACAATAATAGCTCCTCCGGATCTAACCAAAGCTATCAGGAAAGTGCACGATTTCCTCACCGTTGGAGCGCCAGCACCCTTACAAGAAGCCTGTGCCGTCGGGCTCAATGAGCTGGGTGAGGATTACTACTCAACAATGATTCATGAGTACCAAGACCGTAGAGAGATTCTCTACAAAGCTCTGAAGGATTCTGGATTTAAGTGCAACAAACCGGAAGGTGCCTACTACATACTAGCCGATTTTTCTGATTTGAGTGATGAAACTGATGATGTTTTCTCGCGAACCCTCGCACGAGATGCTAAGGTATCACCCGTTCCAGGTTCCAGCTTCCATTCTCCTGGGGAGCTAGGGAGCTCCTTGGTTAGATTCGCATTCTGTAAACGTGAAGAGACCCTAATAGAAGCAGGGGACAGGCTGAGGCATTTCGCGGCTAAAGGCTAGCGCTTTAAGGCCTAATTGACCTAATAGTGACTCTTACTGTTGACGAACTGGGCAGTCAAAGGACCAAACTCTCACAGGATTGTCTCATAGGATACTGGGTCACACAACCGTTTGCACCACTATGAGGGCAAATTTAGCGAAAATATTCGGTGGCATCGCGATTCTATTGATCATTTTAATCCTGGTAGGATTTCTTAGACCAGCGCATTGGACCGCTGAAGCTTGTGTCGAAGCGCATCTCGATCCAGAAGTCATCTTTACGTATCTGAACGATCTAGAAAAATGGGACGAATGGACTATATGGAGTGATATTGACTCTGAGGTCACAGACCCATCTCACGGCGAAGGAGCAATGCGTACATGGGAAGATGAAAGTTTCGGCTCTGGAGAGATACTTATTGTAAAAAGCTATCCACCTAGCGTCCTCGGCTATGAAGTGACCACCGACAGTGGCGCGCGGGTCTTTGGGACCTTTCGATTAACGGTGCTACCTACAAGCACGCTCATCACATGGACAGAACAAGGAGATCTTGGCAATAACCCTCTGATGGGTTATTTGGCTAAAAGAATAGGAGATTCTCAGCAAAAACAAATGGCATCTGGACTTGAAAGCTTGAAACTTAGAGCTTCTGACTAGCCATAGCGACCAATCCCTCATTGGTCCTGGTCTTACTCATAACCCCCAACAGCTCGCTCATTGCTTCCGCAGGATTAACGTCAGCTAACTGTCGTCTCATGGCTCTGGACACAGTCAGCGCATCTGTAGACATCAACAGTTCTTCTTTTCGTGTAGCAGAAGCGTTCAGATCGATGGCCGGGAAAATCCTTCTGTCTGCTATATCTCTACTTAAAACAATCTCACTATTTCCCGTACCCTTGAATTCTTCAAAAATGACTTGGTCCATTCTGGACCCAGTATCAACTAAGGCAGTAGCTACAATCGTAAGAGAACCTCCACCTTGTTGCGGACTTATTTTTCTTGCGCTCCCGATAAAACGCTTGGGCTTCTCTAGGGAATTTGCATCTAATCCTCCTGACAAAGTTCTACCACTACCTTGTTCAACGGTATTATAAGCCCGAGCTAATCTTGTTATTGAATCCAAAATTATCACTACGTCTTCACCACTCTCTACATATCGGCGCGCTCTTTCCAGGGTAATCTCTGCAACCTGGCAGTGCCTTTCAGCCGGACGATCAAAGCTCGACGCGACCACTTCTCCAAACCCGCACATCTCCATTTCAGTAATCTCTTCTGGCCTTTCATCGGCAAGAAGAATCATCAAGCGACATTCTGGATTGTTGGTAACGATCCCCTCTGCCACCGATTGCAGCACCGTAGTCTTTCCCGCTTTCGAGGGCGCTACAATCATTGCTCGCTGGCCTTTACCCAGTGGACTAAACAAATCAATGACTCTGTTGGTGTAATCAACCTGACCAGCCACTGATCGATCACATTCCAATATGAGTTGCTCATCAGGATGTACCGCACTCAGTCTGTCAAAATCCGGCCTCTCAAGCAGATCCTCAGGAGGATTCCCATTGACAATATCTAGATGGGTGAGGGGGGGACTCTTACCATTTTTTGGCCTGCGACCCACAGACCCGCTGAGCTCGTCCCCTGTTTTCAAGCCAAATTTATGTATCACCTTTGCACCAACATAAATATCCTCTTTACTAGGTGTGTACCCGGCCTCACTTCTTCGGATAAAACCTGAACCGCTGCCCAGTACATCCAAAATACCTAGGGGTTTCTCGTGTTTTTCTTTCACTTGCTGTTCTTCCACTTCTCAAGATTCCTTCAGTTGAGGATTGAAAATATCAAAGCGATCTAGTCAGAGCACCGTATCCTACACCTTGCATTCCGTACAACATTGCTCGTCATACTACTCCAGTACGTCAAACATATTCCAGAAGCAACTCTGTCATCGTCTCCCTTGCCGAACACCTTATTTATCGACTGTTTCTCTTGAATCAATCAATGATTCTGGCAGTGTCTACAGGATAGCTTCCCATGCAAACCAATTCGGAATGGACTTATCGGCCCCAGGCCAATGCAAGATCGACCGTTCTGGGCTAAAACAGATGCTATAATTTTCACTTCTTTTTCAGTTTAATGCAAGGGCCCAGGATTTTTGGCGGCCCAGAACTCAACGACTTGGTACAGTCAAATCTATCCTATTCCCTCTTACGATTACTTGTTCGCAGGAGTCGACACCGACCCAATAAGCCAACTCACCAGGGTCATCCAGGTCCCACAAAACCATATCTGCATATTTGCCAATCTCCAAAGTGCCAACCTGTTCTTCCATCCCTAAAGCCATGGCGGCATTTCTCGTAGCACCAATAAAAGCTTCCTGAGGAGTGAGCCCAAACAAAAGACACCCCATATTCATTGCGGACTGCATAGAGAATACAGGTGAAGAACCTGGGTTTGCATCAGTTGCAAGTGCCATTGGAACACCGAATCTGCGAAATTTTTGCACTGGAGGCACTCTTTCTTCATTCAAGTAGTAGAATGACCCCGGCAATAGAACCGCCACGGTACCCGATTGAGCCATGGCTCTGACTCCTTCTTCTGAGGTGTATTCCAGATGGTCGGCTGAAAGAGCTGAAAACTCAGCAGCTAAGGTCGCACCTCCACCATCCGACAGTTGATCGGCATGGAGCTTCACCGGAACTCCTAAAGCCTGAGCTTTCTTGAATAGTTGAGAGCATTCCTTCCTTGAAAATGCAATAGATTCGCAGAAAGCATCTACCATATCCACTAATCCCTTTGATACAGCAATTGGCAATAACTCCTCACAGATCTCTTTGACGTACTGTTCTCTCTTTTTGCTATAATCCTGCGGGAGAGCATGAAGGCCTAAAAGTGTTTTCACTATGCTCACTGGAACCCTTTCTGCTACTCTATTTATTACCTCTAAGAGTCGTAGTTCGTGTTCCAGATTCATTCCATAACCTGATTTGATTTCAATTGTTGTGACACCCTTAGCGACCAAACTAAGCACTCTTTGCCAGGTTTTATGTTCAAGCTCTTCGTCCGAAGTGCTCCTGGTCGCATCCATTGTGGATGTAATGCCTCCCCCTGACGTCGCTATCTGTTCATAAGTCTTGCCTCTTAAGCGTGACTCAAATTCCTTGGACCGGTTGCCTCCGAACACGAGATGAGTGTGACAATCCACCAAACCAGGTGTCATCAGAGATCCCCTGCAATCATGGACTCGAGTAGTGGCCTTTAGCATCTTCTCAGGAAGATCATTGGTCGGTCCAACCCATACTATTTTCCCGCCAACCACCCCTACTGTACCGTCTGGAATTATGTCAATGCAGTCCGAATCACTAGGCCTAGCTGTAGCGATCCTGGCGTTTTTCCAGACTGATTCAAATCCCATTGAGTAATTTTCCTCTTGCATTGTTTTCACGAGTTATGTCTCAAACGTAGCTTCCACCTTCCCACTCACTGAATCCCTTAAACTCGCTGCCTTTGATAGCAACTCTTTAATTCGTTTCTCCACATCCTGTTTGAAATGTTGATCAGAAATATTAGGAAGATTGATTCGTACATTGTAGATGGCCGACCTCAGGCCAGCTTCAGCCATAAGGCATCCTGTACCAACATCACTCATCATCGCAACACTAGTTACATCTGCCATTTGATCTGCTAACTCCATGCATTTCAAACAGGTCTCAGCCGTCTCCAATGGTACAGAAGTAGCGCTCTTATATCCTTCCTCCACCGCCTTGCTCCTCGCGGTTCTTTCTCCTTCACTATCTTGTGGCATCCTCATCCCAGCTAAAACGGAATCAAAGGCCTTTGTATCGGCGTCAACACCCCTGACAAGTAAGTCTTTAATTATCTGAGCCTGACAGGCGATATCGCACAGATGTTCATACTTGCCATCAAATTCACCCTTCCCTACTGAGAGATTCGCAACCATGGAAGTCAAAGCACTACCAAGCGCACCAGAAAGAGCAGCCACCGATCCACCACCAGGTGCTGGAGTCTCACGCGAAACTTCATCTACAAAATCCAAGACACTCAACTCGACAAGTGGTCCTTCAGGCGCTGAAAAACCGATGAGTTTGTCCTCTACCTCAAATGGACTCACGTCACGTAAGCCCATGGATTGGATTGCTGTCTCTAAGAGATCACCAACTGGAATTCCTGTTGACTTCATAGCTCTCCGCCGATAGTACAACCCCGCTTCTCTTAGAGCTTCAAAAGGCATTAGTCCCACCAATTCGGAACCTGTTATTATCACTCCTCTTTTACCTGCTTCTTCGCGGGCTACTTCAAGCACTTCATGAGGAGAACTAACCCTATAATTAGTCAGATTAATGCTGATTTGGGCTCGGTTATACTCATCTATCACCCATCCGATAGCTTTGACATCAGTAAAATGACCATCGTCAAAAACCGGCCCAGCTGGATTCTCGGGATCAATCCCAAGGTCATCATAACGTGCTATCAAGTCGCCGCCATGCTCCTCAGAATAATGCCCCTTTAATTCTTCAAAAGATCCAGCAATAAAGTCACATGGCCCACACGGGAATTCCCCATTTTGGCCAAAATAAACAACATCTCCTTTATAATAAAATGGCTCGATATTTCCGGTTCGCTTCCATCGCCCCCTTTCTCGCAACGCATATGCAATGTCATTGGCATACCGACGATCGGCGTTGTTCAAGTTGATGTTATAAGCGATGAGAAATTCTCTCGCTCCAACACATGTTGCACCAGCCACTGGGTTATAAATTGTTGGCCCATAATCAGGTCTCCAGTTGGGATCCTTCAACTTCTCCTCTAATCCTTCGTATTCCCCAGACCGAACCGAAGCCAAGTTCCTCCTCTCCAAGGAACTGGCTGCTTGGTCGTACAAATACACTGGAATGCCCAATTCCTCCCCTATTCGAGCACCAACACTTTGAGCCATACTTACGCAATCCTCCATACTCATATTGGAAACTGGAATGAAGGGCAAAACGTCTGTGGCGCCTACACGAGGATGCTCCCCGTGGTGTTTACGCATATCAATCAATTGGTTAGCAGTAGCAACGCCTTGAAATGCTGCTGCTGCTACATCTTTTGGAGACCCGATGAAGGTGACCACTGTCCTATTAGTATTGTAACCCTCATCTACATCAAGAATATTTACACCTCCTGATGCCTCGATAGCGTCTACAATTTCTTTCAGGATTGCTGAATCCCGACCTTCTGAAAAATTAGGTACACATTCTACAATGGATTCTGACATTGGTTCCTGGGGTGAAAGTCAACAGTGTTTACAAGCCCTTTCTTCTGTGGCCTTACTAGTGTTCAGCAGTTCTACATCTCCTTCATAGGAAGCCTGATCCCTTCTCTGTTTGCAGTTTTTTCGGCAAGTTCGTAACCGGCATCCGCATGTCGGACCACCCCTAAGCCAGGGTCATTTGTCAGCACACGATTGATCCTTCTTGCCATTTGATCGGACCCATCAGCCACTAAAACCTGACCAGCATGAAGAGAGTTGCCCATTCCCACTCCCCCGCCATGATGGAAGGATACCCAACTGGCGCCCGATGCAGTGTTCAGTAAAGCGTTCAAAACAGGCCAGTCAGCAACAGCATCACTACCGTCCTTCATGGCTTCTGTTTCTCTAAACGGAGAAGCAACAGATCCTGTATCTAAATGATCCCTTCCTATAACAAACGGGGCAGACACCAGTCCATCCGCAACCAACTTGTTCATTGCAACTCCAAAACGTGCTCTATCACCCTGACCTAACCAGCATATTCTTGATGGAAGTCCTTGGAATTGTATTTTTTCCCGCGCCATTGTGATCCAACGAGCTAAATGTTCATCCTCAGGAAACATTTCCAAAACCAAATCGTCAGTCTTGTATATATCTTCGGGATTTCCAGAAAGTGCGGCCCATCTAAAGGGACCCTTCCCTTCACAAAATAGCGGACGTATATACTCAGGAACAAAACCGGGGAAAGAGAATGCGTCTTCATACCCAGCATCATACGCCTGGGTCCTTAAATTATTTCCATAGTCCGTAGCATAGCTCCCTTTTTTCATCATTGCCACAATGGCTTCACAATGAATCCGCATGGATTCCATGGATCGCCTAAGATATTCCTCTGGATTTGAGTCTCGTAATGAATCTGCCTCTAACAAAGATAAGCCTGCTGGTACATACCCATTTAAAGGATCATGTGCTGAAGTTTGATCGGTAACAATGTCTGGCACCACCTGATCCTTAACCATCTGAGGCAGGACCTCTGCACAGTTTCCGACCAAACCAACACTCAATGGCTCCCCTTTCTCTGTTGCCCTCATGATCCATTCTAGTGCTTCTGCCATATCATAAGTCATCTTGTCGCAGTACCCGGTTTTCAACCTTCTTTCAATGCGATCTGGATCTACTTCCACTACAAGGATTGAGGCACCGTTCATTGTGGCCGCCAATGGTTGGGCTCCACCCATACCACCCATACCGCCGGTCAATATCCACTTCCCTTCTAAATTGGAGCCGAAGTGCTTTTTTCCCATGGCACCAAAAGTCTCATAGGTGCCCTGAAGAATTCCTTGCGTGCCTATATAGATCCATGAACCTGCAGTCATCTGTCCATACATCATGAGCCCCTTCTTGTCCAGCTCACGGAAATGCTCCCAATTGGCCCACCTTCCTACCAGATTGGCATTTGCAATCAACACCCTAGGGGCTTCTTCGTGGGTCTGAAAGACTCCTACTGGAGTTCCTGACTGAATCAATAATGTCTCATCATCCTCTAGCTCTCGCAGACAACTAATTATACGATCGTAAGATTTCCAGTTTCTAGCAGCTTTCCCAGTGCCCCCGTAAACCACCAACTCTTCTGGTCGTTCAGCTACTTCTGCGTCCAAATTGTTCATCAGCATCCGGAGAGCCGCCTCTTGTGTCCAACCTTTACAGGACAATTCAGGGCCCCTAGGAGCTCTTATCTTTCTACCTTCTCTTGAGTCTTTCAAATCAGTCGCCTCTATGAGTCAAATCTCATTGTGTTTTAGGATGGCTGAGAACCTTCCATTCTTAACCGCCTCCTTCAATCTTTCTATATCCGAGGAATACGTTCTGTCTCCCGACAAAGACTCAGCATAGTCCCTTACCACATCGTATGCTTTCTCTACTCCTCTTCCGGCTTTCATCGGACGATGATGTTCAATGCCTTCAGCACCAACCAAAAGTTCGATCGCCAGTATATACTGCAAACAATCGATAACCCTAGACAATTTACGGGCTGAGGCCAATCCCATCGATACATGATCTTCTTGGCCAGCACTAGTTGGGACGGAATCGACACTAGCAGGGTGTGACAGAACCCTCATTTCTGAGAGCAAATCGACTGCTGTGACATGTACTATCATAAAGCCTGATTCCAACCCCGGATTAGAAGCAAGAAAAGCTGGAAGACCAGACACATCAGGATTAAGCATTCTTTCTACACGTCTCTCACTAATTGCTGCGAGATCTGTCAACGCAATACAGAGAAAATCCAAAGCTTGAGACACAATTTGGGCATGAAAATTGCCCGCGCTCACAACCGATTTAGCTTCAATAAAAACCAAGGGATTATCAGTAGTGCTATTAGCTTCAACACTAAGTACATCTGCCACATATTTCATAATATTTCGGGTTGCCCCATGCACTTGGGGCATACAACGCAAACAATACGGGTCCTGTACCCGACTGTCATTCTCCCTGTGAGATTCCCTGATCTCTGATTTTTCGAGAAGGCGTCTTAAC
>JBJKYO010000087.1:0-20074 GCA_045561015.1 Longimicrobiales bacterium
GAGTTACATCCTAGAGCTACTGCACAATTACATATAAGTATTGGTGGAAATAACTTGAGACAGTCAGCCAGGGCAGATCTTGCATCTTTTGTCGTTCCATCATACGACCCCGCATTGTTACCTGGGCTCAACCGGTCACTGCTAGATGCAGGGATTCCCTGGAGATATGAGCTTTCCAATACCACAGGAGAATCTCAACTTTCTGAGTGGAGTGAAGGACCAGTATTGCCAGGGGTAACTGTCAAGAGACACTACCGTCTAATATCCACAGGCCCAATAGCTAATGAGGACATTCTGGTTCGACTTGAATCAGGATCACCTTGGCTGGTGAAAGGTTCTGGTGCGCAGGGGCCCTACACGCTCATTGCTTCAGATTTGAACGAAGAATCTACTAGCCTGCCAGTCACAGCAGCCCTCATTCCTTTCCTTGATTGGGTATTATCCGGCAGGACTACTTCTACTGACATTCATGAAAATCGCATCACAGGAGATCCACTTGTAGTACCTGGGGATGTAGTCAGGCTAATAGACCCTATCGGAACCACCCAGGAAATAAGAGGCGGACAAACTTTCAACGCAACTGGAAATCCAGGGATTTATCAATTAATCAGAAGTGACTCGACAGTTACAAAAGTGGCCTTCAATGTGCCTGCACAGGAATCACAATTAGAGACTATCGAGATAGAAACCCTTAAGGATTTACTGCCCGAATCTTCAGTCCTAGTGAATGACCCTGTTAATTGGGGAAATACTGTTTTCCTGAATCGGAAAGGAATGGAAATCTGGAAGTGGTTAGTAATAATTTCCCTAGTCATACTAGTAGCTGAAACTGTCGCGGCTGCATCAGGACTCAACCAAAGTCGTGAAAACACTGCGACAACTCTCTCTGGCGAGAATACCTAAAAATGTATAGAGGTAGTAACCTCATACTAGACTCGTTACCAAGTTGCCAAGAGTTTCAGAACTTCTGCGCGCAATTTCCAGGTCCAACCAACAAGGCATCGACAAACAAACTGGTGGGTTCCTTAGCTACGCTTTTCGGGATAAGCCTGAACAAACATTTATCCAATCAGATACTCACTTTCATTGCCCCATCACCAGCCAAAGCTATAGAAATAGAAAGTGATTTAACCACTCTAGTGGGACCAAGATCCTTCGTTTCATATCCACAAAGAGAGAAGTTGCCTCAGATCTCCGAAGACCCTGATCGACAAATCGATGGAATGCAAATTGAAAGCTTAGAGGCCATCCTAACCGGCAGAACAAGCTTGCTTGTAACAACAATCCGAGCCATGCAGGAGCGCATTCTCATACCAAATTCATTAGAAAATCTTTCTGTCACCTTAAAAGTTGGATCAGAATTCGGTTTCTCGCGATTAGTCCAATGTCTCGAAGAACGTGGATTCAAAAAATCCTCTTTGGTAGAGGAAATTGGGCAATATTCGGTCAGAGGTGGAGTCATAGACGTATTTTCGTTCGGAAGTCGCGAACCTTTCAGAGTCGAGTTTGACTATGAAAGAATTTCATCCATAAGATTCTTCGATGTATTAAGTCAACGATCTGATGAGATAGTTCCTGAAGTTCATTTACTTCCTGTAAGCTTCGTAAACAGGTTCACGGCAGAACCTTCGTCCTTCTTACATCATTCGCTGATCGAGATCCTTCCTAGTAATAGTATACTCGTTAACCTTGTAGAAACTCCTTGGGAAAAGATGCTCCAAGATAGCTGGAATAAGACCGCCACTATGAAGGAACATTTATTAAACGAAAACATCGAAAGTCTTCCCATAGAGGATTTACTACTGAGGCCAGAGACCGCAAGCGGAAAATTGGAAGCTTTTCCAAGGATTGACTTGTGTTCTACTCGCGACCTCTCCCTTGATATAGCGAGCGAGCCACCGCCTGAGATCAATAGAGACATGAAACTCCTCGTCTCTTTCCTAGAAGAAGCAAATAATTTGCAACACAAATGCCTTATATATTGTGACAATATCAACCAGGTCGAACGTTTAGAAGAAATCCTAGGAGGTCAGGAAAAAATACCCGATGGAACCCTACTCTTAGTGGGGTCACTATCAGAAGGTTTTTCCCTGGGAACATCGAATCCACCTTTACACGTACTTACTCACAGAGAAATTTTCAATCGACCTAAAAACCCACCGCGAACAAGACGCTTTCGTGGATCATCTCCATTGCAAAGTTTATCACAGTTAAAACCAGGAGATTACGTGGTCCACCGAGACCACGGGGTCGGTATATTTAAGAAACTGGACCAAGTGAAGATCCGAGAAAAAAATTTTGAATCCTTGGCAATAGAATATGCCGCTGAGGAAGTCCTGCAAGTACCCATGCACAAGTTAAATCTAGTCGAGAAGTGGGGTTCTAGCCTAGGAGATGACCAGCCTCCAAACCTTCACCGAATTGGAGGAAAAAAATGGAATACCCTCAAAAAAAGAACGACCGACCACATTGAGAGAATCACCGTCGACCTCCTAAGGATATATGCTGAAAGGAAGACCATCAAAGGACATGCATTCCCCACAGACACAAAGTGGCAGAAGGAGATGGAGTCTTCTTTTTTACATGAGGACACACCAGATCAAAGGGTCGTAACCAAAGAAGTTAAGACGGATATGGAATCGTGCACACCCATGGATCGGCTTATCTGTGCAGACGTCGGCTACGGAAAAACAGAAATCGCAATACGCGCGGCATTCAAGGCCGTGCAGGACGGCAAACAGGTAGCAGTGCTAGTACCGACTACCATACTCGCCGAACAACACTATGAAACCTTTCGAGGAAGATTAGCCACCTATCCCGTAAAGATAAACCTCATCAGCAGACTTACTAAGCCGAAAAAGCAAAAACATATTCTAGACAAGGTCGCTAGTTCCAGAATCGACCTAATCATAGGAACACACCGCTTGCTATCGAAAGACGTGTCTATACCAAATCTTGGCCTCCTCATTATTGACGAAGAACAGCGGTTTGGAGTGCGACACAAGGAAAAACTAAAAGAGTTGAAGACGTCTGTGGATGTGCTGACCCTGACGGCCACACCCATTCCCAGAACCATGCAATTATCACTTAGTGGAATCCGCAACCTTTCTTTGATACAAACACCACCACAAAATCGAATGCCTATTCTGACTTATACTCTTCCTTGGTCTGACTCAGTGTTATCTCAAGCCCTTCAGCGAGAACTCGACAGAGGAGGTCAGACGTTTTTCCTCCATAATTTAGTTTCTGAAATACAGGACGTCGCATCAAAAGTTCAACGTCTCCTGCCTGAGGCGAGAATAGCAACAGCCCACGGACAAATGCCTGCAAAAGATTTAAATGAGGTAATGCAACGCTTTATAAAGAATCAGATTGACATTCTGATTTGCTCGTCAATAATCGAAAACGGCTTAGATGTGCCCAACGCAAATACAGTTGTGATTAATCGAGCTGACCGATTTGGATTGTCTCAACTCCATCAGATTCGCGGCCGTGTTGGGCGGTCTCACAGGAGAGCATATTGTTACCTGATTACGCCCGAAAAAATGAAGGGGGAAACCTCACATCGACTGAAAACACTGACTGAATACACAGAACTAGGTAGTGGATTTGCAGTCGCCCTGCGAGACCTCAAACTGAGAGGTGCAGGAAACCTTCTAGGTGGAGATCAATCTGGATTTGCACACGCTGTTGGCATCTCCACCTATGTGAAGCTACTAGAAGAAACAGCGGCTCGCATCGGTAATCCAAACGGAGCCAAGCAATATCCACCTACAGACATCTCCACATCTCAAATGGCCTATCTTCCAGATAATTACATTGCAGATAGTAGCCAAAAATTGGAAATCTACAGTCGAATCTCTAAATTAAGAAAGCTAAAAGAGGCCGAACTCCTACAAGAAGAAATCCTAGATCGCTTTGGAAAACTTCCAGATCGAGTAGAAAACCTATTTTTGATAACTCAGTTAAGAATCCTGGGTCAAAAAATAGGTATCGAAACCCTGCTCTTCCAAGACAAAAAAGTGCGACTAAATTTCAATCCTGAGGTATTGCCTAAGTTAACTTCTTTAGAAGAAGCGTTTTCTCAGGGGGAAATAAATGTTGAAATACGAAGACTAACGCCGCTCTCGATAGTGCTTCGTCCGACAAAAGACTGTAATTTACTTGAGGAAACACTCAGATCGATCGAGACTTTAATCGAGCAATAAGGAAGACGGCACGCTGACATGGTATCAACATTTTCAACTTTAAACGAACAAAACAACAACACTCAAGGTAAAACTGTGACTACTTCCAAAAAGACCATCGCTACTCTAAGTACTATTCTACTTTTAATGATTGGCTGTTCTGGTGAGGATGAAAACGTAGTTGCCACAGCTGCTGGACATGAGCTGGCTATAGATCAAGTAGTCGAAATGCTCGCAAGGCAAAACACCCTGCCCAACCAAGCTATAGTAATTGAAACACTCGCCGATTACTGGATAGACTATACACTAATGGGCGAACTCTCACTCGAAGACTCCACACTTGCAAATCTCGATTTAAACCTGATACTGAGGCAGGAACTGGAAGAAGAACTTGTCAATCGATATCTAGAATCAGTTATACAATTTGACACAGTTCTATCCGAAGAACAGCTCCAGCAAGCTTGGAATGAAACTCCACCAGCAGATTCAGTGCGAGCTGCTCACATATTGCTAGCATTCCCTGAGACTGCTACTGAAGTCGAAATAGACAGCCTCTTTGACCTGGGATCTGGATTAAAAGGACGCCTAGACCGAGGAGAATCCTTCGGGAGTATAGCGCAACTATACAGTGATGACACAGGCAATTCTTCTGTTGGTGGCGACCTGGGGTTTTTCCTTCCAGGTATGTTAATGCCTGAGTTGGAAGAAGTGGCCTACAATCTGCAAGTAGGACAAACAAGTGAGCCATTTATCTCGCCGTCAGGGATCCACCTGCTTAGGGTGACTGACAGAAGGGCCATGGATTTCCAATCTTCGGTCTCTCAGTTCCGCCAAATGATGGTAGAAAGGACTATTAATCAAGCTTACTCGGGTTTTCTCAATGACATAGTTCAGTCCAAGGATATTAGAATTTCCATTGAGTCTTCCTCCATAATCAGAGAATTGGCTAGAAACACTGAAGCGGGTCTAAGTAGCTCCGCATTAAATCGCTCGTTAGTAGATTACGCTGACGGATCTTTCACTGTCCAAGAAGGATTAAACTTTCTTCGAACTTTAGGAAGAGACTTGCTCGACCAATTAACAGAAGTCCCTGAGGAAACACTGGATCAATTGTTGATGGATCTGACACAATCCAGAATTCTGGTTGAGCTTGCAATAGATGAAGAAATTCATACGTCAGAAGGTTACGTTGCACACCAGGACTCCTTGTTTACCAATTTTCTAGACATGTTGAAAGTGGAAGCGGATGCTGTGGGACTGCGGCTTCTTAGTACTGAAGACGGTGAAACTAACAGTCAAGCCCTGGATCGCATAACCTTACAGCTCATCCGGGAACTACTAGCGGGAAGGAATCCCCCTTCCTTTCAACAAATAACTGTAGGTGCTAGAAGAAGGCTAGATTGGTCTGTTAATGATCAGGCTGTACTGGCTACCTTAGAGCGACTCGATGAATTACAAGGGTTTTCCACTGAACCATCCAACGAAAGTGCAACAGAACCCGCCTCTGCCCCCCAACAAGAGAACATTACTGATTCAATCGGTGTAAATTAATGGACCGGACAATTAGTTTTTATACTTCAACTACAAAAAGCAGGCTGATCTGATTTATGTCCAACTACATTCAAAATCTTCTTATTCCTCATTATAGATACTCGCACCGTTGCCTTTTTATATTGGCCTTCTTTCTTTTGTCAATTTCGAATTACACAAAATCTCTGGAAGCTCAGACCTCTATGGAGGAAGATAATGTAGTTGAACGAGTCGTCGCTCTAGTCGGTGATTCTGTAATTTTGATGACCGAACTAGACGAGTACTTACTAACTCTGCAAGCATCTGGATGGGTTCGGCCTGACGATCCAAACGAATTACTAACGGTCAAGACACAGGTCTTAGATCAACTCGTCAATCAACAGTTGATTCTTTTGGAAGCGATTAAAGATACAACACTCACAGTAAGCGAAGTTGAACTCGAAGGAAGAGTGCAACAGGAAGTTGACGGACAAGTAAGGCAATTCGGAACGACAAACCGATTCCAAGATGCCTTAGCCGAACAAAATATGACAGTTGCTCAGTTCCGTGAGCAACGTAAGAACATGATCAGACGTGATTTGCTTCAGGAAAGATACTTTGCCAAATCTGGAACTGGGGATGATGGAGTCATAATAACTGAAGAGGAAGCCAGAGCATTTTTCGAAGAAAATCGTTCGCAAATACCTCAAGCCCCTGCCACAATTTTCTTCGAAAATTTTATACTATCGCCAGTGGCTAATGACCAATCAAAAGCAGAGGCACTAACCGAGGCAGAAAGACTCCTTCAGGTGGCAATGCTTGGAGAGCAAACTTTTGCTGAAATAGCAACCCGTTTTTCCGACGGTCCATCCGCCCAGAATGGAGGAGAACTGGGATGGATCAGGCACGACGGAAGCATGGTTCCCGAATTTGAAGAAGAAGCCTTCAGGCTCTCTCCAGGTCGTGTTAGCTCACCAGTCGAAACCGAATTCGGCTATCACCTAATTCTGCTGGAACGTATCCGCGGAGGAGAGAGAAGAGTACGACACATTTTGATCGAACCAGACATCCTTGAATCCGACATAGAAGCTACCGAAATCAGAGCGCAATCCTTTGCAGAACAATTGGACTCTGGAGAAATTCCTAATGACATCGTTGCAGTTACGCCTGACACTTTGGATCTTGCACTAGGTCAAATAGCTGAGATTTCACCCGAATATGCTGCGGGCATGGTAACTGCTCAAGCTGGTGACATAATAGGTCCCATTGAGCTTACGGGTCCCAGAATGGAGAATAGCTGGGGGATAGCAAAAATCATCGAAATGAAAAGCGGAGGAAGTAGTGAATTCGAGGACGTTCGGGAGTTGATAGAGGAAAGATTACGATCAATACGAAGTGCAGAAAGTTTGATTGAAGAGTTGCGCAATAGGACTTTTGTTGAAATAAGGCTTTCCCCTAAAGATTCCTCGTGAGATAGCAAATGTCAGGTACAAAACTAGCAATCACCATGGGTGATCCGAGAGGAGTGGGTCCAGAGATAATCAACCAGCTCGCACCCAAACTGGGTTTGCAGTACGCAGACGTGGAGTTCATATGTCTGGGGCCAGAAGGGCTAGATCCACAAATCGGTCAGTACCTCAATACAGGTGTTTTTGAGGGCACAGAGAGCTCCGCAGGGATCATCTCAGCTCTAAGCATTGAGAAAGCTGTATCTTTAGCCATGGAAGGAGTTGTTTCAGGTATCGTCACTGGGCCTATAAGTAAGCCCGCTTTGAAAGCAGCAGGAAGTAAATACATAGATCATACAAGCATGCTCTGTGGCATCACTAATAGCACAACTGTGGGAATGCTTATGAGTGCCGAGAATACCCCTCATGGATTTCCATTGAGAGTATCTCTAGCTACAACCCACATGCCATTCAGAATGGTTACAGATTCTATCCATAAAAACCTGCTGGTATCACAAGGAAAGCTTCTACATCACAACCTTCGTAAATTCTGGAACATCCAAAATCCAAGGATTGCTTTCTGTGCACTAAATCCACACGCTTCAGACGAGGGGCTTTTTGGTGATGAAGAGGAGCTGATCTTCCGTCCTTCTCTGAGGGAACTTGTAGATATGGGGATAAAAGCTTACGGGCCCTTCCCCGCAGACACGGTATTCCTGCGAGCACTGAGTGGAAATTTTGATGCTGTCATTGCTCCCTACCACGATGTTGGCATGGCTGCATTTAAAACAGCTACTTTTGGAAAAGGAGTTAACGTAACGTTAGGTTTACCCTTTATTAGAACATCTCCAGATCATGGAACTGCTTTTGATATAGTAGGAACGGGAAAAGCAAACACTACATCGATGTCAGAGGCTATTCGGCTAGCCCTAGAAATGTCCAATAATGCTTTTGACACCCAGTCTCAGCAGGTATAGCTTGGCAACAGTGAAGCACGATATGTAGGGTCAACTCAAAAGACAATAACTCACAACCCTGATCACTATATTGATCAAGTTTACCTCTGTAACCAAACGATACGCAGAATCCGAAACCGCCTTAAAGGACGTGTCATTCCGAATTGAGGAAGGTCAATTCTCCTTCCTCACAGGAGACTCTGGATCGGGTAAAACTACGCTATTAAAGATGGTTCACATGGCTGAACGTCCTACACTCGGAGATGTCTATATCAATGGTTTTTCTTCTAGAAAAACAACTTCTAAGGAAGTTTGGAAACTAAGGCGCCAAGTGGGTTTCATTTTCCAAGATTTCCGATTATTGCCTAATCGCACAGTCCTTGAAAACATCGCATTTGTTCTCGAAGTAATAAACACACCTAATAATGAAATAGGCAGAAAGAGCCAGATACTTTTAGAAAAAGTGGGGCTAGAGACAAAAAGTAATCGTATGATTGAAGACCTTTCTGGGGGAGAAAAACAGCGGGTTGCGATAGGAAGAGCCCTAGCAAGCAATCCCACATTTCTACTTGCAGATGAACCCACGGGCAACCTAGACGTTAAGTCGACAAAAACAATAATGGATCTTTTTTGGACGATCAATCGAAGCGGGACGACCGTCTTGATGGCAACCCATGACGTAAGCCTCATAGAAGAATACCCCAAGGCCAGACTTCTGGAATTGGAAAATGGTATTTTGATAAGAGATTCTGGAAATAGAGAGCAGGATTAAGGTGCACTACATATTCAGAGAAACTATCACTTCCTTTTACCGCTCTCCTATACTAACAGTGTTATCTATCTCGATGATTTCCCTCGCCCTGTACATCCTTGGCCTTTTCGCACTAGGCACATACAATTTCTATCTTGCTTTGAATGAAATGGAAGAGAGAATACAGATCGTTGCTTATTTGAGAGATGTTGCAACCGTCGAAGACATATCGGATTTAAGAGATACATTAAACACACTTCCAGAAGTTTCTGCCACTCAGTTTGTGACTAAGGACGAAGCTCTGGCCAAGGCCAATAATGAGCTTCCTGAGTTCAGAGACATTTTTTCTGAGCTTAGGAATAATCCACTGCCTGCTTCTCTCGAAATTCAACTTGTACCAGAAAGCCGCACTCCTGAGGGGACCAACAACGTGGTCTCTCATATCGAGTCTCACCGCATTATAGAAGGAATAGAATACGGACAGGAATGGGTGAGTACTTTTTTTGCACTCAGTCGCATAGCAGGAGCCGCCACTTTACTTTTCGGTGTGGCATTTTCCATCGCTGCATCTTTGATCATTGGTGCGGCAGTAAAAATCAATGTAGTAGCGAGAAAAAAAGAAATACAAATCATGCAACTCGTAGGCGCACAGGGTCGCTTTATAATGTATCCCTTCCTGCTTGAAGGTGCCCTCACAGGAATAATAGGTGGTGCAGGCGGAGTGATTCTTACCTACCTCACTGGGCAAGTAATGTCACGGTATGTATTCTCAGTAAACTGGCTTCCTTTCACATGGGTACTGATCGGAATGATTTCCACCTTAGGACTTGGAATTGTTACCAGTATATTCTCCGTTCGAAGACAACTACAAAAGCTGTGATGCTAATTGCAAAACAAATTGTCATATTATGGATCTTCCTACCTTGGACTTTGGTCTTCATCGCACCTGTTCAAGCCCAGCAAACCACTGTGGAGAAAGAATTGGAACAGAGTCAGACAAGACTCGAAGCCGTGAGGGAACGTCGTAGACAGCTGCAACAAGACCTCCAGATATTGGATCGAGAAATAGAGAATGCTTCGGAAAGGCTTGTTAACATTGAGCAACAAATAAGCACTTCTCGTTCGATCCTGGACGAGACACGTTTTCAAGTTCAGGCTCTCTCAAGCCAAATTAATAGCAACCAGAAAGCACTTTTTCGAACTAAAGACCAAATCTCTCTTAGGTCAGCAGTGCTGCACCGTCGCTTGAGACAAATCTATAAGAGAGGGTCGCTACACACCCTCAGAATCCTACTGAGCTCAGAATCCTTCCCAGATCTCCTCACAAAATATAGATACTTATACCTAGCCTCTTATAGAGATCGATCAATGCTGAGAGAGGTTAGAACATTAGAGGAAAATATTGTTGATCGAACGAACCGCATCGAAGAAGAATTTTCACGTCTGAGTGTACTCCAATACTCCAGATTAAATGAAGTAATTAATCTTGACGGTATCGAACAGGTTTATAGAGAAACCTTGCTAGATTTCAGGTCGGAACAGGAAACTGCCGTAGGTGAAATGGACGGACTAACTGCTGATGAAACTAGGATCTCCTCTCTTATAGAAAATCTAGAATTACAAAGAGAAGAACTAGCGAGAAGAACAGCAATCAATGCCGAAGAGGAAACTTTTGACTCTAACAGTATTGGACCAATGGACTGGCCAGTCAGAGGTCCTATTATTTATAATTTTGGAAGGGACACTAGACCAAATGGAAATGTATTGAGGTGGAATGGAATCGGTATCCAAGCTGAGGTTGGAAGCCCCGTACGCGCTGCCAAAAGTGGTACCGTCGTTCTTGCCGGACCCTTCGAAGGTTATGGTCCTACAGTAGTTCTGAGCCATGGAAAAGGATTCTACACACTCTACTTATACTTAGAGGACATTGGGGTGATCGAAGGACACAGTGTTTTGCAGGGGGAAGTCTTGGGATCTGTTGGAGGCAGGGGCACTCCTCAAGGTCCTCACGTTGAATTTCAAGTTCGTATTCCCATACAGGAAGGGAGACCTCAGGCACAAGATCCTCGCAAATGGCTACAGCCTGAATGATGAAACACATGCATTCATTGAGCGGTCACGATCACCTACAGACTTCTCTGGCAAGAGCTTGTCAAATCGGCAACCTTTCTTCTGGGCTACTGATCCATGGCCCTCCAGGAGTTGGGAAGCAACATCTGGGACTATGGATCGCTCAAATTTTGCTGTGTCCCAATAAAACTCCTACTGGCCCTTGTATGATATGTAAATCTTGTTCGTTAGCTCTCAAAGTTGAGCATCCAGATTTACATTGGTTTTTCCCAGTGGCCAGACCTAAAAATGTAAAAGCCAATAATCTTGAAAAAGCGTTGGAAACTGCCAGGCTAGATTCTTTAATAGAAAAGCGAAAGAATTCGCTGCGTCCTATCTCCTTGTCCAATGAGACCCGAGGCCTTTACCTAGCAACGGTCAAACATCTCAGGAAAAAAGCTTACAAGAAACCATCTATGAGTTCCACGCAAGTATTTTTAATCGCAGACGCCCAAGCGATGGTCTCAAGAGATGCAAGCTCTGAAGCGGCCAATGCACTCTTAAAAATCCTAGAAGAACCACCCTCTGACACTTTCTTTCTGATCACTTGCGATAGACTCAAAAGACTGCCGTCAACAATCATCTCGAGGACAATTCCTATACATCTTCCTGCAATCCCTAAAGATAAAGTCAAGGATTTCCTTATGGAAAACCTAAAGATTACAGAAGAACATGCCGATAAAGCTGCACTTTTATCAAGAGGTTCAATAGGAAGATCATTAGCGTTCATCAAAAACAATGAGAGTGATAATGATGGGAGCTTAGAATCGGCCAGGCAGAAATCCTTCCATCTCTTAAGAGCTTGCCTCCAAGAAAATAAAGCTTTGATTTATCAAGAGTCTATGAAGTTGGGTGGAGTTTCTGGCGGCACCTTAGAGCATATCCTAGACGGCCTTGGGGATGCTTTGCGAGACCTAGCACTATTTGCTTTGGGTAAGCAAAATAAAGTAATCAATACCGATACTACGAAGTTCCTTAAGGGAGCCTGTTCGAAATGGAAAATTAATCCAAAATCTGTAGCGGAAAGCTCTCAGTACTTAGATCAAGCAAAGGAACTAATAGACGGCAATGTGAATTCTCAGTTAATCATTATAAACCTTCTTGTAAAAATCCAGGAGACATTAAGTGAACGATCTAACTAAGAGTAGAGGTAGTGATCATAAGAAGTTCACCCACTTAAACGAAACTGGAGAGGCGCATATGGTAAACATCTCCGATAAACAGCCTACCTATCGAACCGCTATAGCCCAGGGACAGATCTCCATGACCCCTGAAACGTTAGCAAGAATCAAACAGGATCAAGTTAACAAAGGTGATGTCCTGCAAGTCGCTAGGATAGCTGCTATAATGGCTGGCAAAAAGACCTCTGAGTTGATCCCTCTTTGTCATGCTATACAAGTCACCTCTCTAAAAGTGAATTTTACCACAAACGAAGTCCTTCCAGGTTTGGTTGTCGAAGCCGAAGCTTCCTCCGTAGGAAAAACTGGAGCAGAGATGGAGGCACTCACAGCCGTTTCCATAGCGTTACTGACTATCTATGACATGGCGAAATCATTAGACAGAACCATGGTAATGTCCCAAGTTAAGCTGCTATCCAAAGAAGGTGGGAAATCAGGACAATGGTCAGCAGAATAGCCGTCCACGATTGTCTCCACAACCAGATCTAGGAAGAACATCATGAAGTATTTATTACTAGTCTTTGTCAGTTTCGGCTGTGTTACTTCTTCCAACATCGAAACGGATAGTCTATCTCCAGCAGAGACAATTTCACTAGCAGAATACCAAACCATTATCGAACAGTCAGCAGACGATATCTCCGATAAAGCGATCTATGACCATGTCTCCTTCCTCGCAAGCGATGACCTTCTGGGACGAGACACCCAAACCTCAGATCTTGAAATCGCTGCCACCTATATTAGAAAGCAAATGCTGGAATCGGAGCTCCAACCCTTGGGGAATGATGGAACATTCTTCCAAAGATTTCCCTACGTTAGCACCACCCTGTCAAAGCAATCCCTGGCTTTCAATTATACTACAGCAGACGGACAAAAAAACCCGGAATGGGCAAAAGATTTCTGGGTTGTGCCTGGCCAGGAAGTTGCCTCAGAGGTAGAAGCTGTTTTCGGAGGATATGCTGGGAATCCGGTTGAAGATTTAAGCTGGAAAGGAAGGGGGAAAATTGTACTTTTTACAACAACAGGCAATCCATTGCAGAGTGAAGAAACTTTGACCGCCTTACAAAATGCAGTCCGTGCTAGGGCTACTGGGATCGTTTTACTTCTGGACGAAACCAACACTGCTGACAGTATTTTAGATCTAGCTGCAGCTATTGAAGGACAGGGATTAGTGATACCCATTCCTATTGTGGGCTTATCAAACGGTGAGTCTCAGAAATTACTACAACTAATTGGTATTCCTTTCCCCTCTTCTCCAGAGCATTCTACACCACAGTCCTCAATCATTTTGCCTCAGGTTAAAATGACCCTGAAAACACCGTATGAAGTATCTGAGCATCATCCACCTAATGTAGTAGGACTCATACCTGGGAATGACCCACTGCTAAAAGATCAATATATCATCTATTCAGCACACTTCGACCATGTTGGTGTTGGTCTTCCTGATTCCTCTGGTGACTCCATCTATAATGGTGCCGACGACAATGCCTCAGGAGTTTCAGTACTCTTGGAAACCGCAGCCGCATTTTCCAGATTACCCAAGACACTAGCCAGATCCATAATATTTCTAGCGGTTAGTGGTGAGGAGAAAGGACTCTTAGGGTCCCAATACTTCTCCGAGAACCCCACGATTCCATTGGAAGACATAATACTGAACATTAACTTAGATATGGTAGGTAGGGATCCCCACCCAGATACCGTTATAGGAGTGGGAAAACAATACACGAATCTTGGCCAACTCACTGACGACATACTCCTAGAGCACCCCGAATTGGGACTTACTGTAATCGAAGATCCGGCACCCGAAGACCGATTGTTCTTCAGGAGTGATCATTTACATTTCATAAACAAAGACATCCCAGCGATCTTCTTTACAGGAGGGGAACATCCAGATTACCACAAGCCATCAGATGAAGTTGATAAAATTGACTTCCATAAGACAACTCGATTAGCAAAAATGGTTTTCTATCTGGGCGCTCGTATAGCCACTGGAGCGGTGTCGCCACAATGGGAGGAAGAAGGCCTTAAAGAAGTGCGTCGTATCATAGGGGGTAATTAATTGATACTACCTATTTTTGTCATAGATGCATTTACAGACAAAGTCTTCGGAGGGAACCCAGCGGCTGTTATTCCAGTCAGCAACCCCCTAGATGTCAAAGTGATGCAATCTATAGCATCAGAAAACAATCTCTCAGAAACAGCATATGTTGATATATCATCAATGCCGTTTTCGATTCGATGGTTCACTCCAACTGTGGAGGTGGACCTATGTGGACACGCTACTTTGGCAACCGCGCGGGTCTTGTTTGACTTTTATCTTTCAGAAGACATGAAGGAAATTTCATTTTCTTCTAGGAGCGGTGGACTGAAAGCATTTAAAAAAGAGGGGCTCATTTACTTGGATTTTCCAGTAGATCCCCCTAGAGTAATTGCAGAAAAGGAAGAGATCAATGAAGCAATCGGAGTTGCTCCCCTAGAACTCTATAGAGGAAAGGACGATTATTTAGCTGTTTATAGGGATGAGAATACTATCAAAAATATCCTTCCCAACTTTGAGGGATTATCTAAGCTAGATTCCAGAGGCCTGATCGTAAGTGCCCCCGGTGACAAAGTAGATTTTGTTTCCAGATGTTTCTTTCCACAAACAGGAGTAAATGAAGATCCAGTAACAGGCTCTGCACATACACTGATGATTCCATACTGGTCAAGAATTTTGGGCAAAGAAAAGCTCTTAGCTCAACAGCTGTCTACTAGATCTGGCAAACTCAGATGTGAACTTCATGGAAAGAGAGTAATGATCGGAGGAGAAACAGCAAAATATATGCAGGGCGAGATATCTATCTGATCCATCAATCCATAAAATGCTTAACAATTCCTAGAGATATCTACTCAATCTTGTTGAGCTGGTACCTTAAGCCAATATCCTATTCTGAGCCTTGTAGCTTGCACTCCAGGATTAGCCTCCAATAAAACTGAAACCGACACTCCATATCGTAAGGCTATATGACCTAAAGTATCCCCGCTGATCACTTGGTGCTCCAATACACTAAGCCTCTCGTCTTTTGGAACCAGTCGGTAATTTATTTTAAAAATTTCACCTTTCCCTGGAGGAAGCATAATCCGAGTCTCGCTCCCCGGAGAAGTAAAACCTCGGATGAGTTGCGGGTTCATCTCCTCGATTACTTGTTGTGTCGTTTCTGCCGCCTGAGCTATTACGTCCACCGACGTTGCATCCGTCAATATAACCTCGTCAAACAAAATTTCTGAAGCTTGTACTGGATCAAATCCATAACTACTGGGAGACCTTGCAATTGTTGCTGCCGCTATGAACTTGGGAACAAACTCTTGTGTCTCTTTCGGAAGAAAAGGATATATGGCTAAATATAAACTATCCCCCAAAGGACTCAGTGGAGCATGCTCTCTTATCAATCTAGTCACTCTGGAAGGTCCGGCATTGTAAGCTGCCAGACTGAGATACCAGGAACTAAAACGTTCGTAATGATCCTTAAGAACTCTGAGAGCCTCTTCAGTTGAACGAACTGGATCTCTCCTTTCATCCAGAATTGCTGACACTTTAAGGCCTGCCTCTCTAGCGGTAGCCCGCATGAATTGCCACAATCCCGTAGCTTCTGCAGGACTCGTTGCTTCTGGTCGGAAACCACTCTCTATAATAGGCAAATATCTTAATGAAGAAGGGAGCTCAAGAGACTCAATCCTCAAATCTATTATTCTTGAATAGCGTGCCATTCTTTTCAGGTAAATAGCAAAATCACCAGAGCCCCTGTTAGTCCAATATTCAATCCACCAATCGGTTACTTCAGCGAGGATTCTATCCCTGGAAAATTCACCGTCTACAATTGGATCAAAAACATATTTAGGCGGTTCAGGAAGCACAAAAAGATTGTCTAGATCCTGGTACCATATATCTTCAGTATTGATTTCAATGTCTGGGGACAATGCTGGTGGCAGACCATTGTTATAATTACGGTTACACCCTGACAGAACTACTAGTACCAGGAGACAAAACAATGCCAAAACCAGCGCAGAATTACTCTTCATCCATAGCTCACATATAGCCCCAAACCCCACATGCTATAACGCTTAGAGATGATAGTTGGGGGCATCTCGTGTTACGGTAACATCATGGGGATGTGATTCTCTCAAGCCACCCGAAGTGACCCGAACAAAAGTAGCTTTTTCCTGCAGTTCTTTGATGGAAGCAGCTCCACAGTAACCCATTCCACTCTTTAATCCTCCCACCAACTGAAACACCGTATCTGACATTGGCCCCTTATATGGCACTCTAGCCTCTATTCCTTCAGGTACATACTTCTTTTTTTCTGGTCCTGAATCTTGAAAATATCTATCTGCCGACCCCGCTTCCATCGCTGAGAGTGACCCCATCCCCCTAACTGTTTTGAAACGCCGACCCTCCTTCAAGAAACTCTCGCCAGGAGATTCGTCAGTCCCCGCAAACATTGAACCTATCATTACAGAATCTGCACCTGCCGCTAGGGCTTTGACCAGATCTCCGGAATACCTAATTCCTCCATCTGCAATCACTGGCACCTGTCCGTTGACCCCTTCAACGGCATCGATGACGGCCGTCAACTGGGGAAGTCCTACTCCGGTCACAATACGAGTGGTGCAGATGGATCCGGGGCCAACTCCTACTTTGATTGCATCAACACCCCTGTCCAGTAGTGCTTTGGCTCCCTCTTTCGTTCCAATATTCCCTGCAATCAGATCCACTTTTGGAAAACTAGTTTTTGTTCGTTCGACCGCTCTTAGCACCGCCTCCGCATGACCGTGAGCTGTGTCAATCACTAAGACATCTACTCCAGCTTCCACTAGAGATGCAGCTCTATCCAGATCGGGTTCAGAAGCACCGATCGCACCCCCTACCCGTAAACGTCCATGACCATCTTTGCAAGCATCAGGATATAAACGTCTCTTGTTGATATCCTTCACTGTTATAAGACCCTGAAGAATACCATCGCCATCAACAACTGGAAGTTTTTCTATCCGGTACTGATGCAGGATCCTTTCCGCATCCTCCAAGGTGGTGCCAACTGGTGCAGTCACCAACTTATCTGAAGTCATTACCCGCTGAATTTCTCGATCTAAATCGGTTTCAAACTGTAGGTCTCTATTAGTAATGATTCCCAACAACAAGTCATCTTCCCTCACAATAGGTATGCCAGAAACAGAGAAGCGTTTCATTAATTGATGGGCATCCCTAAGAGTTTTTTCAGGAGTCAGGGTAATAGGATCTCTAATCATTCCACTTTCGGAACGTTTAACCCTGTCAACTTCCTGAGCCTGCTTCTCGACAGAAAGGTTCTTGTGAATCACTCCCAATCCACCTTGCCGAGCTGCAGCAATAGCCATAGCTGACTCTGTTACGGTGTCCATCCCAGCTGTCAGTAACGGAACATTCAGAGAAATTCCTGAAGTAAGAGAGGAAACCACTGAAGCATCCTCCGGATGAACAGTCGAATGCTGAGGTACTAAGAGCACATCATCGAATGTCAGAGATTCTTTCAGTATTAGAGCCATGCCACGCCCAGTCCATTGATAAGACGAACGCCCGCTCGAGCACTCCACCACAGCAGTGCCAAACGAACAGGCGTTTCGATAGTTTCTAGTTTCATATAAAATTTTATCCGAGAATGACTTTAGGTGTCAACCCTTTTTGAAAAAAACGAAAAACTGATAGTACACTGTCAGTTTCCTTTTACTCAAAAAAAAACTATTGTTTTCTCTATGAACAAATAGGATATCATAATCCAAAAGCCATGTATGAGGGTCACATAAAATGAGATTTCTTCCGAACCGGCTAATCACTCTGCCTTCCTCAACCGAACAAGTGTACAGTGAGTGGTTACACTCTATTGATTCTGAGTTAGAAAACCAAGATTGCGACCGTAACGAACTCTGTAAAAGGATTTTAACTGATATCCACTACCCAACACTTACTAACAAGAAACCAGAGGATCTCAGTCTTTCTGACAAAGTATTGATTGCAAATCTCGACCCGCGAAATGTAACTCTGGAACCTGAATATTATGCTGATGTCGATTTGCAGAGATATTACAGGGTAAAACCCCTTATTTGGTTATGGGAGATGTTCGACCAAAGTCCTCTCTCCGAAAATGTAGACCTAGGGGTCAAGTTTAGACGTATGCTAGCAAAGAGGATTTTTCACAAGTGCGGCAAAAATTTCAAAGCTTTTCATTATGTCAAATTGTCATACGGGTACAATTTGGAAGTGGGGGACGATGTAATAATACACCGACACGTTCTCCTCGATGACCGCGGTGGAATCAAAATCGGTGATGGTGCCTCAGTCTCTGATTTTGCAAATATCTACAGTCATTCACACGATATAGTGGAGGGACGAAACATTGAGACTCCTGTCACTATAATCGGTGACGAAGTGCGGATCACCTATCACGCCACCGTAATGTCTGGTGTGCATATGGCGGAAGGGACTATGCTCGGATCTTTTGGAGTAGCTACCCGCAATACTGAACCCCATTCAGTGTATGCGGGTATTCCCGCAAGGAAAATAAAAGACAAGCCCATGAATAGAAGAAGGAATTCTTCTGACTCATAAAATTATTGTTGTTCAGACAAATATTGCTTTTTGAGACCTTCTACCACCGAAGGGTCCGCTAGAGTGGTTGTATCCCCCAAAGCTTTACCTTCAGCTACATCCTTAAGTAGCCTTCGCATAATTTTCCCTGATCTCGTTTTAGGAAGATCAGCAGTTATGACTATTGAATCTGGACGGGCAATAGCACCGATCTTCTTAGCCACATGATTCCTTATATCCGTCACCAATTCATCAGAGGCATCCCATTTTTCTTTTAGTATTACAAACGCTGCTATGGCCTCCCCTTTTACCTCATGAAATTTTCCAACAACCGCTGCCTCAGCTACTGATGGATGATCTACAAGAGCACTCTCGACCTCCATGGTACCGATACGATGTCCTGCTGTATTGAGAACGTCATCAACTCGCCCTAGTATGCTCAAAAAACCGTCTTCATCGATTTTAGCCCCGTCACCAGGAAAGTAAATTCCGTTCCATTTTGACCAATAAGTGTCTTCATATCTTTCATCATCCCCATATATGGTTCTGAGCATCGAAGGCCACGGTTCCGTAATCGCCAAAAACCCTGCCTTCACTGACTCTCCATCTTCATCAAGCAAGGTAGTGCAAATTCCTGGAAAAGCTTCACCTGCACTTCCCGGACGCGTCTCGGAAACCGCTGGCAAGGAAGAGATCATGATGGCTCCAGTTTCAGTCTGCCACCACGTATCTACGATCGGACATCGCTCCTCTCCGATGACTTCGTGGTACCACATCCATGCTTCTGGATTGATCGGTTCTCCAACCGTACCTAACAAGCGTAGGGACGATAGATCATATTTCCGTACCCAGTCTTCTCCCCATTTCATGAATGCTCTGATTGCTGTAGGGGCAGTATAAAAGATGCTTACCTTGTATTTCTGACAAATCTCCCAAAACCTTCCTTTATCAGGCCAGTCTGGAGCACCTTCATACATCAAAACGGTAGCTCCATTTGCAAGAGGTCCATAAACGATGTAGCTATGGCCCGTAATCCAACCCACATCTGCAGTGCACCAATACACATCATCTTCCTGCAGGTCAAAAACACATTTTGTAGTGGCGACCACTTGCGTTAAATATCCACCTGTAGTGTGAACTATCCCCTTTGGCTTCCCAGTAGTTCCTGACGTATAAAGCACAAATAAGAGATCCTCCGAATCCATCACTTCGGGCCGACAGTTAGATTCAGACTCTCTGATTAGTTCGTGATACCAATGATCTCTACCGTTCTGCATTTCAGCCGAAAACTCTTCCGTGGGCTGTCCTGCTCTTGCTACAACAATAACCTTCTCTATTGTC
>JBJKYO010000088.1:0-19066 GCA_045561015.1 Longimicrobiales bacterium
AACGATTCTCTAGTTTCTTCGACCATCGTAAAGGCTTGTTCCTTGCTCCAAGTCAGATCGGTTCGACTCGTCAAGTAATTGGTTATGGAATCATACACTGGGGTCGGAATCAGCCCTCTTTGGGCTACGTTAGTGAAGACTCCATTAGATACGGCAGGAAAATGTTTCCTGAAATCTGCAAGGATGTTACAGGTCATTTTTTTCTCTCACGTTGAGCGGGTTGTGTTCGGAGTGAGAGATGACACAGGTTCCCACCATATCTCCCATCACGTTTATTGTTGTGCTTGCCATATCAAGAAGGCGGTAAATTCCTGTTACCATCGCTGCAATTTCAAGTGGGAGGCCGAATGCTTGGATGAACACTAAGGAAACTACCACTCCACCGCTTGGGATACCTCCTGATCCCATGGATAATAGTGACCCCATGAGTAGTATTGGTAGAAAAGATGCAGGAGTTAGTTCTATTCCCGCTGCCTGAGCTGTAAATAATAGAGTTCCTCCCAAGATGATGGCTGTGCCATCTTTGTTAAGTTGTGCGCCAAGAGGTAGTGTGAAGGAATAAATGTCTTGAGGCTGTTCCAGTTTTTCTTCAGCCATTTCAAAGGCGACCGTGAGGCTGGCCAAGCTACTACAGGTAGATGCTGTGGTCATCCACAGAGTTGATGTCTGCCTTAAGAAATGCAGAGGGGCAAAGTCCCCCAATATTTTCAAGATTATCATGTAGATGAGGGCCATAAGGATCATGGCAGTCCAAATTCCTAAGATAAAAAACGAGAGAGGTCCGAAAATTTGTGAGCCATATTGTCCAAGAGTAGCTGCTGCAAGAGCTCCAATTCCGATAGGTCCAAATCGCATTATTATATTTACTAACATTCGTAGTAGTTCAGCTATTAGCGCAAATCCATTAGAAAGTGTTTTACGTTTGTCGGTCGGCAGTAACACAGTCGCAATACCTAGAAAGATCGAGAACACAACTATTTGAGAAACATTTCCTGAAGCGAATGCAGCAAAGACGTTTTCAGGGAATAGGCCCACTAGGATTTCCACTGGGATAGGAATATCATCAACGGAAGAGTCGATATTACTGGTCAATTCCATCCCTAGTCCAGGCTTCACCAGGGAAATAACAGAGAGTCCGGCTGTCATCGCGAGGATGGTCGTTGCTCCGTAAAAAACAAAAGTTTTAATCAGTAAACGTCTAAATGCTTTCAGGTCGGCTAGCCCAGTCATTCCAGCCAATAAGTTGAAAAATATTAGTGGGACGGCAGCCATAATTAGGAGTTTGATAAACAAATCTCCAAGAGGTTGAACTGCTGTGGCAGGTTCGCCTACGAAGAAACCAACAACGCCACCCAAAACCATAAAGACAAGGATTCGAGCACCCAAAGAAAACCTACTGTAGAAAGTATAGGCTTGGGAGATTATTCCAAGGTTGCTAGGAGTTTTACTTAGAGATGGCTCAACCATTCAGGTATTCCAAAGCTTTTCTCACTAATTCCTGGTAGTAGATATCAAAGTTGTTTCTTGTAAGTAGAAATAGTTCATCTGGTAGAGCTGGATTGCCCTCGAGAATTTCACCGTTGGGCCTTATTGTGTGTCCGATGTCCCACATGAATTGGACGACAGGCTGATTAGTACCAGGAAATGTGATTGTTTCCTCCCATTCCCAAGTGTTACTGTATCCACCAGCTGTCATTCCGATGATATGTCCAATGGAATTATCCTTTATTATTGAGGCAAATTGGTCTAAGTGGGATCCTCTTCTGGGAACAAAGAATGCTACCATTTCCCCTCGGAAATGTTGGATTGCGGGTTGTAAAATGCCATCTGAATCTTTGGGGGCATGAGCTAATTTGAAGGGGACAGAATTACTGTAAATGGCTTTGCTATTGACTGAGTCTGCTACGTCGGTGTCCAGCCACTCCATCAACCAAGTACCGTCATCCATGGCCTCTGGAACACCCGAGTCAAGACTTCCACCTTCATTCACTTCATCGCGCTTTTCTCGTGTGAATATCGGTACAACGTCGCTGATGCGTAGGTTTCCGAAAGTAGTTTTGAAGGGTGTGGAAGTGAATCTTTGCATGGCATAAGCGCCTGCTGAACCACCTCTGCTGCGCGTGCCGTCAATGATTATATTGAAATCTAACCAGTCATTCTGCTGGGCCATTGTCATCAATTCATCAACATCAGGAATCATGGTTTCTCTGAAACCATACCAAGTAAGGATTACTGTTCTTTGCCCCTCCATTGGTAGGTAGAGATCATAAGTAGGTGTGGAGTGTTCTAGCTGAAAACCAGGATACTGCGGCTCCGAAATATTTTGCCAAGGGATAGAGTCAGGATGGAGATATGGAAGTTGCACTGTATATGAGGAACCGTCCTTTCTTTCAAGCTCAAGGGTGAGATGGTCTTGATAGAAAGTCGGAGGGAGCGTTGCTGTTTTGACGGTCAGGTCCTCTGCCATTCGCCATCGGAAGTTGGGTCTGTAGGAGGATGGATGGTAAGGTCTCACCATTTTTTCATACTGTCCTATTTGTAGATTGTTAACTGCCAGGATTCGGTCTCCAGGTTCCACGGTCCCATGGGGGAAATGTTGCTGGTCTTCAGATAGGTCGCTGATGAAATAGATGGAGGAGTCACTGTAATCTGGTAAGACTTTTAGAGGGCTTGAATAGACTATTTCGCTCCCACCAGTAATCCCAGAAGATTCCTGGAGCCTTATCCCGTTCTCCACGAGTGAAATTTCTAGGTGCCTATCATTTCTTGCATTACTTACTTTTTCAAGTGCATAGAACAGTTTTTCTTCGGTATCTGCGCTAATTACTTCTTGGCGGTAATTTTCCATGGCGTCTAGAGGAACTACTCCCCAATGGAGATTTTTGATAGGAGAAAATGCTTCTCTGTTGGCTGTCAGGGTCATGATGGAATCAAATAGCAATTCCCTTAGCTCAGGGTTACCAACTCGTGAAGTATTCTCTGCACAACCACTCGCAGAAAATAAACTGATCCCAAGGACAAGTACTAAACTGACGGATGGTCTATTCGAGGTCATATGGTCTTTTGGTTAAAGATTCCTAGTGTACTCAACTTCGTGGTTAGTTAGATTAAGTACGTTCGAGAAGAATATAAGCTTTCGGAGGACAATCGACACTATGACTCTAGCTCAAACTCTCAAAGAAATCAGAAGTGATGCGATTTCAAGGCTTGGCCCTGATTTTTTGGCGGCAGCTGAAAGGTCAGTAACGGAACTGAGAGAGTCTGGTATTGTCGAAAGGTTCGCTAAGATTGGGGAGATAGCCCCGGACTTCGAAGCTTTGAACGCCAAGGGTGAATCAATCCGTTTAACTGACCTAATAGCTAAAGGTCCGGTTGTAATAAGTTTCTATCGAGGAGGGTGGTGACCCTATTGTTGTGCGGAGCAGGTTGCTCTCCAGGACATCCTTCCATCTCTTAGGAAGAGGGGCGCTGACCTTGTAAGTATTACTCCCCAGATATCTTCACGCATTGAATCCAACCTTAAACGTTACAACCTGGGTTTTGAAATCCTCAGCGATCCAGGTAATAGGATAGCGCAAAGTTTCGGGGTGGCATTTGAAATGCCTCACTATCTAAGGGAATTCTATAGGGGGAAGGGCATCGATCTGCCGAGTTGGAATGGTGATGACACCTGGTCACTGCCTGTTCCTGCTAATTTTATTATTGGCACTGACCAGACAATCATTTATGCCTCAGGTGATCCTGACTATACGACCCGACCTGACCCGCTCGAGATATTTGAATCCCTGCCTTAGTCGACCTTCTCTAAATTCAAGGTATTAGGTTACGGTCACTCTTCCTTAGGATGAACATTCCTTCCTTTCCACTGTTTACAATAATTATTCCACTTGAGAAGAAAGGATAATTGCTCCATGAACCATCAAACCCAGGTGCGTCAGGTGTCCATGGAACAGTGTCAAAGAAGCCAATTTCTTCGGGATTTTCTCTATCGGAGATGTCCAATATTCTGAGTCCACTGACATAGTTGGATTGATACATTAGATCACCTTGAATGTAGAGATTGTGGTCTGAAGATGCGTTATCGGCGAAGTGCTCTAATGCCAACACTGGGTCTTCTAAATCCGTGACATCCCAAACCAGAGTGCGAGTCTGGGTCACATTTCCTCCAAGTTCATCCAATTCATCGTTCATGTAAAAGTATTGCTGTTCTTCGTCCAGCCAACCTTGGTGAGTGTAGGCGACATTGGGGTACGTTGCCATGGAGAGCTCTAATGGATTGGCTTTGTCTGTTACATCAGAGATACTCAGAGCTGTTTCGTTGGCACTAAAGCAAATTTCCTGACCAGCATAGTCGCTATCGGGACCCTGATAGATAACGCACTGAGCATCGTGACTGTATCCAGTGTTTTGTCGGCCAGTGTTAGCGTGGGCAAAACATCCTGAGAAGATAGGTGTCAGTGGATCCTGAATATTAACCATGTGCAGACCACCACCGCAGGTTTCGCCCCCTCCGTTTACGCCAACCACATAAGCAAAACCACTTTCTTCGTTTATTACTACATTATGAGCGCTTGCAATGCTGCTATAATGAGCATCGACCTCAAATGTTAGCGGTTCATTACCTACTTCTCTTAGTCTTGTTAGGTCGAAGATTTGCATGCCGTGAGGCCCAGAGCCATCTGCTACAATGAAAGCATGATTCTTGTAGACTTTTATGTCTCTCCAGGAGTTTCCGCGAGCGCCTGTAGTCATGGGGAGGTTACCAAGATATCGAGGATTAGAGGAATCGGTTACATCTACAAAAGAGGTGCCATCGTAACGTCCGACTAATGCATATTCTCTGCCTGATGAGGGGTCAGTCCATCCCCAGACATCGTTGAGTTGGACTCCCCTAGTTCCTCCCAAATCTTCAACCGATAAAAAGGAGACCATGTCAACTTCACTACAGGTGTATTCCGAGGCGGAACCTTCTTCACACCGGACTTCTCCTCCAGTGATTGAAGCTAAGCTTTCTGATTCATTGAAAACTCTTGTTACTTCATCCCAGTTATTTCCAGTTCGTTCGTAAATTGCTACGGTTCCCAGTTGGTAGTCTGCTCCGATGATACCAACCGCTCCCAGATTGCCTTTCACAGCTAGCGCACCTCCGAATTGGTCACCCGAAATCAATTCGCTAGAGCTTAGTTTCTTTGCTTCTATCCAATCTCCAGAAGTAGGATTTTGTGACATGCTGTATATGCGTCCTTGAAAATCTGAAGCTCCAGGTGCGCCTAGCCATACTTCGCCATCATTAATCTGAATAGCAGCTCCGAATTGAGTGCCAGGATTTCCTTCATCGAAGGCTTTGAGAGTGGAGGACGAATTCCATTCTTTTGTTCCTTCTTCGTAATCAAAGGTATATGCTATACCCATACCTTGTTCGTGTGTTGCTGCTCCAACTATCGCTCGTCCATCATGTAGAGCTACCGCTACTCCAAATCCACTATTAGGAGATGTACCTTCTCCGCTGAGCCTAGCTCCTTCTACCCAATCTCCAGTGTTATGGTCAAGTGTAAAGGTGTATACGGATCCAGTGATGTTGCCCTGGCGTGGGGCTCCAATCAAGGCTACTCCATCTTCAATAGCGAGTGAGAATCCGAACAGATCGTTTGGTTCGGTGTCACTTCCCATCAGTTTAGCGGATTCACTCCAGAGGTTGGTCTCTTCATCCCTTACCAATACGTATACCGCTCCGCGGGCTTCACTATTTGCTAGAGAGCTCATTAGAACGTGATTTTGGTCTGAAGCACTGACTCTTCCAACAAAATCTCCTTCTTGGGTATCACTTACTTGAATGGCTTGTCGCTCTTTCCATACTCCATTTTCATCTTTGGAAAATACATAAATTGTTTCGAGAGTAGTTGCACCAACGAGCAGGTGTTCTCCAGCGTAAGCGAGAGCCCGTCCGAAGTGATCTCCAACGGTGGAATTGGATGCTTCTATTCGCTGAGCTTCTGACCATACATTGTTGGCGTCTTTTCGATAAATAAAAACGTAACCCGGTGATGATTCATTTAGGGATTCACCGACAAAAATCTCCGCTTCACCTACTGCCACAGACTGTCCATAGCCTTGTGCATTTATAGTTGAAGGAATAAGTAAACTTGCTATCAGCCCTACCCAAAGGATGGTTAATTGTTTCACGATGATCACCTGTTCAAAGATTTCTCTGTTTCCTCCAATCTAACACTATATTATATGGAGTGCTTGATACTGTTTTCAACTCATACTAGCGCTCAAGATGTGCATGTTTTTTCTACACTGTTATTATTTTGAAAAACTGATTGTTAAGTGAACTAGACTGGCTTCTAGGAGGGAGGATAATTCTATGGAAATAGAATCACAGTTTAGACCTA
Organism: Longimicrobiales bacterium; assembly: GCA_045561015.1. GTDB lineage: Bacteria > Gemmatimonadota > Gemmatimonadetes > Longimicrobiales > Gaopeijiaceae. Next base: position 6,396 of record JBJKYO010000088.1, read on the forward strand.
TGTTGACTCCTCCAGAGATGCTTTCTTTGGGCATTTTCGGAGGCACCTACTTTTCTAGACTGGTTGACCATAGAGATTTCCCCGAAAGTTGGTTCAGAGATCTGGACGAAGCTTTGTACTGCTCAGAGAAATACGAAATTGCAGTTAACCATTTTTGTATCAAAGCTGGTCAGACTCAGGAACAATGGGAAGTGAAAGGATGGATACATCCAGATGACCCCAGGGGTTGGTTCGAATGGTATTGCAAATATTTTCTTGGCCGAAGACATCCAGATGACGAAAGACAGATTAAGAGGTGGTTGGCTTTTTGTGGGCCGAAGGGCAGATGGAGGAATATTATTTATAGGAAGATTCGTAGTGCTGGTTTTGATATAGGTCAAAGCAGGACGGTAAGCCCAAGGATCCAGCAATCTCTTTTGCATTGGTCGTATCTAATTAATGATAAGGATTACCGAAAGTGGCGACTGAAAGTGCCGAAATAAAGAATGCTTCTAATCCCCTGTCAGACGGGGTGTTTGCGAGTAAATAGGCCCAAATAAACTAGTAGGGTTCTCAACAAATTATGAACATACAGTTTGATGGTCTTTACAAGTGACGTTGGAGAGTGTAGTGATTGTTGGTCGTTTTTTGTTTCTAACTAGCTTTGATTTGTTTCCAGAGGACTTTGATGAATAGTTTATATACCAGACTATTGATGATGGCATTGACGGGCCTGTATGGGTGTGCAGGTGTGACACCGGCAACGACCCTTCCTAGTGAAGAGACCCTAGTAGAAGAATCTCCCGTTGCAACTGTAGCAGAAGAATCGATGGATGAAGAAACCGTTGGGCCATCCTCGTTCTACACTACTGCACAGGCTGAGAGAGGAGATGATTCATTTCGTGAAACGTGCCTATCCTGTCATTCTTCAAGCGAATTTAGGGGAAGAAGTTTTCAGCGAGACTGGCGCGGTTCTTCCATGGGGTATCTCTATGAGGAGATTGTCTACTATATGCCAGAGGATAATCCAGGTGGTCTTGCTACCGATACTTATCTGGATATTATGGCCTATATACTGGACCTAAATGGTTTCCCCGCAGGTGACTCAGAGCTTGTTTCAGATATTGATGCAATGAAAGAAATTGTACTTTTCCCAAGGGACTAAGACGGCATTTTTCTGAATCCCAGTCTGGCTTAATGGCTGTTTTGTGTGGCACCGCACAAAAATGATCTTCAGGTCTCTTTGTTTTCGATTAGGAAATCTCGCAGCTCTGAAACATCATTGCCGATTGATACTACCTGACGTTTTGCTGACAAAACCGATGAAATTATCTCTGGAATTTCGAGTGTGGAATCAATTTCTTGTTCCACAGTCTCTCGGAATTTAATAGGGTGAGCAGTCATTAAGAAAATTGAAGGGCCAGTGCCAAATTCTAAGAGACCTGATTCAATCCCCAGGTACCCGACTGCTGAATGCGGATCCAAGATTTTTCCAGTCGATTTGTAAATTGTCCTGATACAGAGCCTGGTTTCTTCATCGCTGTGTACACTTCCAATTATATCTTTTCGAATTCTAGAGACCTCTCTGTTGTATAGGTATTCCATACGGGCAAGATTGCTAGGGTCACCCACATCCATAGCGTTACTAATTGTACGGATCGATGGTCTAGTCCTGACATGTCCAGTGATGAGGTATTCAGGAACAGTATCGTTTATGTTTGTCGCGGCTGTAAAACCTCGGACTGGAAGTCCTAGTCGTTTTGCGATTAAGCCCGCTGTGAGGTTCCCAAAGTTTCCTGATGGAACAGAAAACAGAATTGGTTCACTCCCGGGTAACTGGCTATGAGCATGGAAATAATAGAAAACTTGGGGCAGTAAACGTCCAATATTGATAGAATTGGCAGAACCAAGTTTTATTTGGCGATTGAGTTCACGATCCAAAAATGCTGACTTGACCATGTTTTGACAGTCGTCGAAGGTTCCAGAGACCTTCAGCGCATGAACATTTCCTCCTAGGGTTGAAAACTGACTTTCTTGCAGGGGTGTGACGCCTTTGGAGGGGTAAAGAATAACAGTTTGGATCCCTTCTTTGTTGAGAAAACCTTGGGCGACTGCACTTCCTGTGTCACCTGAAGTTGCCACTAAAATATATAGTGTTTTTCTATTCTTCTTTCGTAATAAATCTAATAAATGTGCTAGGAATCGTGCTCCGACATCTTTGAAAGATAGAGTAGGACCATGGAATAACTCTAGTCCGAAGACATCTTTTTGGTACTGACAGAGTGGGATCGAAAAATTCAGAGATTGATGAGTCAGTTCATCTAATTCAGCGGATGAAAGATCGTCTCCAAGCAGATATTCGCTAATGATTCGAGCCACCTGATCAAAGGGAAGGCCTTTTATTTTGCTGAGAGTGGTGCGGGGGATTCGTCCGAATTTCTCTGGCAGGTAAAGTCCTCCGTCGGGAGCAATACCATTGGTCAGGGCTGTGAGCAGATCTGTCGGTGGGCTTTGCCCCGAGGTGCTCAAATACTTCAATTTGAGTCTAAAAGTTGAGCTCCAATGCCAGTTTGGGCTATCGGGCGGACAAACAGATCAGCCACAATATCCATTTCATGAAAAACTTGCTTCATAGCCTGACCTGCTCGACCAGCCTTTGTTTCATCTTGACATAGGGCAAAAATTGAAGGTCCAGATCCAGAAATACCGGCTCCGAGGGCACCCGCCGAGACTGCCGCAGATCTTACTTCATCAAGTCCTGGAATGAACTGTTTCCGACTTGGTTCGGCTATCCTATCTACCAAAACCTTCTTAAGGAGATCCCAGTTTTCTTCGAATAGGCCGATGACAAAAGACGAGGCGTCTGCGCACTGTGCCGTTACTTCAGCAAGAGGGATGCTGTCCGGTAGAACATTTCTCATAGATTTTGTATTTAGTTCTAATTTGGGGTGTATTAAGGCTAGTGACATGCCTCTGGGAACTGGTAAAGGAATAGGATTAGCTGGCTCTTCTGGTCTCATTAAGACTATCCCTCCATGTATGGCGGGAGCTACGTTGTCTGGATGCATAGACCCTGTCACTAATTTTTCTCCTTCCAACGCACAAGCCATGAGTTCTTGCTTGGATAGCTTGGTGTTCAATAGGGAATCTGTCGCTATGGCTGCAGCCACAGAGCTTGCTGAACTTCCTCCCATTCCGCCAGATAAAGGAAGGCCTTTCCAGATCTCTATTTCCAGACCAGTTTCTGGTTCTTCTGATCTTTCTAGAACTGCCATAGCTGCTACTCCGGCCACATTTTTTGAAGGATCGGTGGGTATTCCAGAGTCGATACTGTGGACAGACTTGATGATTACGCCTGTATCTGGTCGGCTGGAGACTTCTACTGTGTCTCCCAGGGAATGATCTGAATTATCTAAGGCCAGTCCCAGGATATCAAATCCGCAAATTACGTTACCTACTGTTGCACCAGCAAACGCGCGCGCTTTGGTAGGATGCGTCATTAGCAAACCTTCTGTTACTCTTGATAATTTCCGTTGAATTCTATCTTCCTAATCTAATTCAACTTCACTTCTTAGTAACTAACTGAACTAATTTTGCAATAGGATCGTAGACGTCGTCAACCACTCGTTCCTTTAGAGGGATTATGGCGTTGTCAGTTATAGTGATTCCTTCAGGACATACTTTTGTGCAACACTTGGTGATGTTGCAGAGTCCGACTCCTTGATCCTCTCTTAGTTCTTTTTTCCGTTCTTCAGTGTCGAGGGGATGCATTTCTAGTGCAGCGCTATATACAAGAAACCTTGGACCGACAAATTCATCGTGCATATGGTGGTCTCTTAGGACATGGCAGACATCCTGACACAGGTAGCATTCAATGCATTTTCGGAATTCCTGTACTCTATCAACATCTGATTGATGCATTTCCCAGGATCCGTCTTCAAAATCAGGTTGCCTTGGCTTGAACGGTGTAATTTTCTTTTTGACTTCGTAGTTCCAGGAAACGTCTGTAACCAAGTCTTTTATAAGTGGGAAAGCTTTCAATGGCTGGATGGTAATGGGTTCATCAGTGGGTAGGTCACTCATCCTAGTCATACACATTAATTTGGGCATTCCGTTCACTTCTGCGGAACATGACCCACATTTACCTGCTTTACAGTTCCATCTTATTGCAAGGTCTTGTGCTTGTTCTGCCTGCACCTGGTGCATAGCGTCTAGTACCACCATTCCTTCAGAGAGTTCTGTTGTGTATTCCTTAAACTCTCCGTCTTCGGCATCTCCACGCCAAATATTGAATGTAGCAGTTCTCATTAGCCTTGCTCCTCGATAATCTTTTGGAGTTCTTCTGGGATTTCTGGAATTGGATTTTGGTGCACTTTCATCTCCCCAGTTTCGTCTTTTCTTAATCCGATGGTGTGTTTGGCCCAGTGGCCAGTTTCCTTGTCTGGAAAATCAATTCTAGAGTGAGCTCCTCGGCTCTCTTTCCTGGCTAGAGCGGAACAGGCACAAGCCTTAGCTACAGTAAGAAGATGTTTAAGGTCGAGGGCAGTATGCCATCCAGGATTGAATTGTTTATTTCCATCGACAGCTACCATTTCAGCCTTCTTGGCAAGCTTGTCGATCTCTTCACTCGCTTCTTCAAGTGAAGTTTCTTCTCGAATGATTCCGACCTTGTCTTGTAATAAATCCTGCAGTTCAAACTGTAGTTGATAAGGGTTTAGGGTGGTGGCTTGATCCTGCCTCTTTAACGGAGCTAGGGCTTCCTCTTGAGCTTGGATTATTTGTTCAGGATCCACCTCACCAAGTCCTTTTTCATTAACGAACCTGGCGGCGTATTCCCCGGCTCTCTTACCAAACACAAGTAAATCCGAAAGAGAGTTGCCACCTAGCCTGTTGGCTCCGTGCAGGCCTGCTCCTGCTTCACCAGCTGCGAAGAGTCCAGTAACACAAGACATTTGGGACTCTGCATCGACTCGAATCCCTCCCATCACATAGTGTGTTGTTGGGCCTACTTCCATGGGTTCTTTGGTTATATCAATTCCAGCTAGCTCCATAAACTGATGGTACATAGCTGGAAGCTTACGCTTGATATGTTCTTCTGCGTTAGGAATCTTTTCCTTGATCCAGGCAATGTCTAAGAAGACACCCCCGTGAGGACTCCCACGCCCTTCTTTGACTTCTCTGACTATCGACCTGGCAACATGGTCGCGAGTGAGAAGCTCGGCAGGCCTTCTGGCTTCTCGATCTCCAGTGACATAGCGCCATCCTTCTTCTGGCGTGTCGGCTGTCTGATTTTCGTACAGTGGTGGGATGTCATCATACATAAATCTTTGGCCTTCGGAATTCTTTAGAGCTCCGCCTTCTCCACGGACACCTTCCGTAACCAGTAAACCTTTTACACTAGGGGGCCATACCATACCAGTCGGATGGAACTGAATGAACTCCATGTCGATTAATTCTGCTCCAGCTTCATAACCTAAAGCATGGCCGTCTCCAGTTCCTTCCCAGCTATTTGAAGTAACCTTGAAGGCCCTTCCAATGCCCCCAGTTGCTATGATTACAGCCCCAGCTTTGAAAACTCTAAATTGTCCGCTTTCTCTATCATAGCCAAAGGCGCCAGTTACCCTGTTTCCATCTTTGAAGAGCTTTGTGACGGTACATTCCTGGTAGTCATCCAGACCTTGGTGCACTCCGTGGTCCTGTAAAGTCCGTAACATCTCCAATCCGGTCCGATCTCCTACATGAGCAAGCCGTGGATAGGCATGTCCACCGAAATTTCTCTGAAGGATTTTACCCTCTTTAGTTCTATCGAATACAGCTCCCCAGGCTTCAAGCTCTTTGACCCTTTCGGGTGCTTCCTGTGCATGAATCTGAGCCATCCTCCAATTATTCAAGTACTGTCCACCTCTCATAGTATCCGCAAAATGAACCTGCCATCCGTCTCTTTCATCAACATTTGAGAGTGCAGCGGCCATGCCCCCTTCTGCCATTACCGTATGAGCTTTTCCGAGCAGAGATTTAGTCACCAGACCAACTGATGCTCCTATAGCCGAGGCTTCAATGGCAGCTCTCAATCCTGCTCCTCCAGCACCGATTATCAGTACGTCATGTTCGTGGGTTGAGTAATTCTCCATTAAAAGAGCCTCCAGTCGGTCCAGATGCCCATTGAACAAAGTCGGACATAGACGTCTGAAAATCCGACCCAGAAAAGGCTCATCCAAGCAAAGAGCATGTGCCTACGGTTCAAACAAGTGACACAATCATGGGCTGTTCTTCGGATAGGTTTGTCAAAGAGCACATTTAGTTTTCCTCCGATCAAATGTCTGAGGGAGTGACATCCGAGGGTATAGCCTCCCAAAAGTATGACATTGATCGCTAGGACGATGGTTCCAATCCCAATGCCCCGACTTTCGATACCTGTTACAGCATCTTCGAAAAAAGTAGCTCTCCAAACGTCATATGACAGAAAGACTACAAAGAGCAAAGCTAGATACATAAAATATCTATGAACGTTCTGTAAAATGAGAGGGAAAGATCTTTCTCCCCAATATGATTTTCGTGGTTCCCCCACGGCACAAGAAGGAGGATCAGCCCAAAAAGCCTTATAGTAGGCTCCACGGTAGTAGTAACATGTGAAACGAAATCCACCAGGCGCCCAGAGAATCAGAAAAGCTGGAGACCAGGGTAGCCAGCTTAACCACCAACTCGGCTTGGGTCCAAAAACAGCATGGTGACTTTCCCCGAACAACTCTGGGGAATAGAACGGCGAGAGGTAGTTTCCAAAGTGGTAATGCTCTCCTTGGAAAGCGGCCCAGGTACTGTAGGTAATAAAGAAGCCTAACCCCAGAACAACTGCTAACGGTTCAATCCACCATTTACCCGGTCGCATAGTTTCGCCGAAAGAAGATGCCACAGGTAGCGAAGTGGTCACATTTTTACTCATTCAATTCCTCTTGATAGGTCCTGTTGAAGATAATACCGCCTTACTATAGAAAAAAGTTCCCAGACAACAAAAAATAAAACTATTTTTGGGCTGAATCTCAAGCACCAAAATCCCTACCAAACTGGCTCATATCCTTCAGCTGTGAGTTTCATACCAGGTCCATGAATGTGTACATTTTTGGTAGGCCCTTCGTCGGACACAAGGTCACCATTTACATGAGTCCAACCTAGGATAGCACCCGCCAGGTTATAGGCGTCCCAATCCCCTTGTTCAAGACTCTTGACGAACATTCCACTGCGAACTCCGATCGTACAATATGCGACTATCTTATTCCCCCTGTATTGCTCTTGGTGGGTCTGGAAGTGTTCGACTGTGATAGCACCAGGAAGCATCGACACTTCCTGTTCTTCATTTGTTCTTGTATCAACGATTGTCAGGTTATCTCCAGATTGCATTTTTTGTAATTCTTCAGGAGTTATTTCCTGAATTCCAGGAAAACTGCTTCTCTGGGACTGGTATATTTTATCTATTTTAGCTCGCTTTGATTCATCAGATTTGTTGAATAGAGAATTAAACATGGGTATGGAACTCCGAGTAGTGAAAATAACCGTCTAAAGTCAAACAAGGTGAATGATATAGGCTTGGAAAAGTATTGGCCAGTGGGGATTTTATTAAAAAAAATGACAGAGATGGCTACTATGCACTTGGCCAATTACAATGACGATAGTACTGTCCTTTGTCGAGGTGAGGTGATTTAACTCAACCGAATAAAAAAGGGTTCAATACATTTGTCTTTTGTCCGAGAAGTTGTCCTGGTTGGAGGTGGTCATACCCACATTCAGACTCTAAAGAGTTTTGCCAGAAAACCACCGAGATCAAGTAGGATCACAGTGATTGTAGATGAGCCACAGGCAGTTTATTCGGGGATGGTTCCTGGTTTTGTTTCGGGACAATATCGCAAAGACGAGATAGTGATTGATGTTCATCGGTTATCCCAACAGGCGGATACGAGGTTAGTCGAGGGACGTGTCATTGGAGTGGACTCACATGGTCAGAAAATGCTACTGGAAAGCGGTGAAAAAGTTGCCTACGATGTGGCATCGTTTGATATAGGATCTACGGTAGCAGGGTTTGATATACCAGGTGTGCAGGAGTATGCTGTGCCAACTCGCCCTATCGGATATTTGTGCCAGCAAATTGAACAAATTATACAGAAACTCAGCAGTGATAATGACAGGGGGCCAATTAATATTGTGGTGGTGGGAGGTGGCGCCGGTGGAGTAGAATTAAGTTTCACTCTCGACCAGCGTTTCGGATCCATGGGATTAGCTACGGACGTTAAGATAATTGAGAAAGAACAGGAGCTACTCCTGAACTATTCGGCGTCGATTCGTAAGCGCATTCATTCGCAGGCAGAGAAACGGGGGATAAGTGTCATTTGTAACTCAGAAGTTTCTAGGGTTGTGAATGATTCTGTGGTGCTCAAAGCTGGCAGTAGTCTGAATTTTGACTTATTGATATGGGTTGCAGGACCTTGGAGCCAGGAGGTATTCAGGGAGTCTGGATTCTCGACAGATTCTAGGGGATTTGTTTTGACGCGTTCGACCTTGCAATTTGAAGGGTACGACAATCTTTTTGGAGTTGGAGATTGTGCAACCTTGAAGGAGGCGCCATTAACTCCCAAGGCGGGAGTCTATGCAGTGCGACAGGGTCCATATTTGACACATAATTTGTACAAATGGCTGGAGGGTGGTTCCCTGAAAAACTACCATCCACAGGGGGATTTCTTAACCTTGTTGAACCTTGGAAATGGTAGTGCAGTTGGAGGGAAGTGGGGTTGGTCGTTCGAAGGAAGATGGGTAATGAAGCTAAAGGACTATATAGATCGAAAATTTGTGGCTGATTTCAGCTAACTGACACTGAGGATGATCAGGAGATAAAAATGACGGAGAATGCCGAGACCAAGATTACCTATGCCACCTTGGGTGGAGAAGGTATGGAGCAAGTACACAACGCATTGGAAGCACAAATAGAGCCAGTGGTTGAGAGTTTTGGTGCAGAATACGGGATGATTATCGGAGGCAATGAAGTTCTGGCAGATAATAAATTTGAAGACTATAGCCCTGTAGATGATAGAATACTCTTGGGAACTTTTCAGTCTGGGACTGAGGAACATGTTAGTCAGGCAGTTGAAGCTGCTCGCAATGCGTTGCCTCAATGGAGTGGACTTCATTGGCAGGAACGTGTGACCTGTTTAAGAGAAGTTTCCGAAGCAATTCGAAATGCAAGGTGGGAATTGTCGGTGATTTTGGGTTATGAAGTGGGAAAAAATCGCATGGAGTCTGTGGGGGAAGTCGAAGAGTGTTCCGACTTTATTGATTATTACTGCGATCGAATGGAAGAGCACAGTGGGTTTGTAACATCTTTTGGCGAAGATTCAGAAGAGCAGAGTAGCCTGAGTGTCCTTCGACCTTATGGAGTTTGGTCGATCATATCTCCTTTTAACTTTCCAATGGCACTCACAGCTGGTCCTGTGGGCGCTGCTCTTGTTACGGGAAACACAGTGATTGTCAAACCATCTCCGATCACTCCTTTCGCTGTTGCTCGTCTGGCCCAAGTGTTTGCTGAAACAAGTTTGCCAGAAGGAGTGTTCAATTTCGTCACTGGTAGCAATGAAGTCGTTTCTAGAGGCTTGGTATTAGGATCGGGCATTGATGGTGTAGTCTTCACTGGATCTCACCAGATAGGTATGGAGCTTATGCGGGAGTCATCAACGGGAACAATGCCGAGACCATTTATTGCTGAAATGGGGGGTAAGAATCCTGCTTTGGTAATGGAATCTGCTGACCTGACCAAAGCGGCTGACGGAGTGAAAAACTCAGCTTTTGGCTTGCAAGGACAGAAGTGTTCTGCTTGCTCACGAGTATACGTTCAGAAAAACGTTAACAACAAGTTTATCGATTTGCTTCTGGAAGAATCCGGGAAAGTTGTCCAGGGTAATCCATTAGACAAGGATGTCTGGCTGGGGCCAGTCATTAATGAGGCTGCATTTAAAAGATATACGAGAGCGATAGAAAAGGCGGTTGCGGATGGTGGTAGGGTTCTGACTGGGGGATCCCGGCTCAGCGGGGGTCTTTTCGATCACGGTTACTACGTTGAACCGACAGTGATAGATGGGTTGCCACTCGACCATGAGTTATTCCGCAAGGAGCTGTTTGTTCCTATTACGGCTGTAGCTGCAGTCAATGATTTAGATCAAGCAATTGACCTAGCCAATTCCACTGAGTACGGCCTAACAGCTGGTATTTTTTCGGAAGAAGATGCTGAAGTAGACTTTTTCTTCAACCGTATTCAAGCTGGAACCGTATATGCTAATAGGCGTGCTGGGGCAACTGCGGGCGCATGGCCAGGAGTAAATCCTTTTGGGGGATGGAAAGGCAGTTCGTCAGGGGGTACTGGGGCTGGAGGGCCCTACTACCTAAAACAGTTCCTTCGTGAACAAAGCCGACTTAGGGTCTACTAGAGTTTATTGGCACATACGATTGAAAGCATTATTGCTCTTCGTTTGAAAAGTAGGTTGCATACCAGTCGAAAATACGACTCCAATGGTCAAGGAAATCCTCTTGAGTACCAGCACGTCCAGCTCCGTGTCCAGCTCGCATGTAGTTTACCCAGGTCACTTTCTTACCTAAGCGTCGGAGCGCGTAATACATTTCTCTCTGGTTAGTTTCCGGCACATTCCAGTCATCTTCTCCAGATAACATCAGTAGGGGAGTGTCTATTCTGTCTGCAAACATGATTGCAGAATGGGCAATGTATTTCTGAGGTTGTTCCCATAGAGTTGCTCCAATTCGATCTTGGCCTTCCTCTGCAGCCCGATAATTTCGAGTGGTGATTTTCTCACTATCTCCTAAAAAGCTTATTATGTTCACTTTTCCAGAGATATTAATCGCCGCCGCAAAACGGTCGGTTTGGGTTATAAGTAGGTTGGTTGCATATCCTCCATAGCTTGTGCCATGAACGCCCAACTTGTGCTCATCAACTAAGCCACGGTCTATCACTGTATTAATAGCTGTTGTTACTCCTTTAACCCAAGCTTCTCCTGGAAATCCTATTTCGAGGTCTACAGATGGTCGAAATCCAAACCATCCCTGGTTAGCTAAAAGGTTCATATTCGCATTAAACCCATTGTCAAAAAATGTCTCATAAATTTCGGCCACTAGGGGATAAGTCTTCTGCGGATCGTAATCGATTGGGTAGTACAGTATGCCATAAAGCTTTTTGCCATCTACATTTAGATAGGAAATGAGCTCGCTTTTAGTCAGTTTTACGTTCTTGATCCAGGGATTGAGTTCTGTAAGCTGTCTCGGGTTATTGAAGGAGTTATCCGAAACCCATACTTCAGGAGGCACATCACCGTTCGTTCTGGTATAGACAATTGTGGACGCATCGTCCGATATAGTCCAGTTTCTGTAAAGATTCTGGTCTAGTACAAGATCCTCTGTGGATTGGGTTTCGATGTTGTAGCGGAGCAACCCACGTTCCCATCGGTCTGAGGCAGAGTAACTCATGTATAAGTAGTTTCCATCGCCTGTCCAAGACTCGATTTCCAAGTTGGGTCTTTCCTCCTCTTCCTGCTCAAATCCATAGATCAGATCTATGTCCCCAGATTGGATATCAAGGACGTGATAGCCTGCCTCAGAACTGAGTAGCAAGCCGGTGTTCAAGGGATGCCAGCGAACCATTTCGAATTCGTGTTCCTTGGAGTCTGATGTTCTAGAAGGAGTCAGATTTATTAAGGTATCTGCCATGAAGGAACGAAGGAAAATATTTCCATCATCTGAATAAGCAAACGCATCTATTGGATGATTCCATATTGGGTTGATTCTATTTTCACCACTAGAATGAATGTGCTCATTCTCTAGACTGGAAAGATCTATTTTGAAGATGTCGTATTCAGTTCCTTGAGACCTAATGTAAGAAGTTCTAAGACGGGTCGCCGTCGTGTAGACTAAGGTGTTTCCGTCTTCGGAAAATTGAGGAGAAACAACTGGTTGTTCAGGTAAAACTTGCTGCACTGAACCATCCGTTAAATCTACTAAACTCAGTATGATTTCATCACTAGATTTTCTAACGGCATCCCATGCCAGAAAATCGTTGTCTGAGTCCTGGATTACTATGGGGCCATCAGAGAGATCTAGATAAGCTTGACGAGCTTCAGCTTCCCAATCTAGAGATCTAAGTCCCACAACTATATTTTTCCCGTTTGGATTCCATTCTAATGGTGAATTAGAAGCCAAAGAAAGTTCACTGTTTAGTGTAACTTCTTCAATTTGCCCTGTTTTTACATGGTGGACCATTAGACGGAAGGCCCCATCCGTGTATCTGAAGAATGCCAATTTTGATCCATCAGGGGACCAACGTAAATTTCTTACAGGTGCGGGGTTACCTTCAAAAAGCTGGTGCAGACTTCCACTTCCCGTATCTATTATCAATATCTCAGATTTGTTGGGAGAGACATAAGTAGGATCTCCATAGCGACCGTGGTCAACGTTCATTCGATCCCCTTGGGTTTGCACTGTCACCGCCACTTTTCCTCCATCTTTGGACATGTCTTGAATTGAGGGAGTCCTGACATTGAGAGCATCTTCAGGAGTAAATGATCTTTGCTGTGCTACTGAAATAGAGGGAAGAATTGTAAGTAAAAACGTAGGCATGTAATTAATGATTCTGAACGAGCGACTGAGCTTTA
>JBJKYO010000089.1:0-18914 GCA_045561015.1 Longimicrobiales bacterium
CATGGTGTAGAAGTGCTTTTTGGACACCCTGGCGGTGCCATCCTTCCATTCTATGACGCTCTGCATAGAAAACCTGATCTTCGGCACATTCTTATGCGACACGAACAGGCGGCGGCGCATGCTGCGGACGGTTATTCGAGAGCGACTGGGAAAATTGGAGTGTGTATAGCGACCAGTGGTCCAGGAGCTACAAATCTTGTTACTGGCTTGGCTACGGCTATGATGGATGGTGTACCTCTGGTTGCTATAACTGGACAGGTACCACTCCCAGTTCTGGGAACTGATGCCTTTCAAGAGACAGACATAGTAGGTGTCACTATGCCTGTAACTAAACATGGATTTCAGATAAATCAATTATCAGATATTCCGAATATGCTGGCCGCGGCTTTTTCACTCGCCGTGGAAGGAAGACCTGGACCAGTATTGATAGATTTTCCTAAAGATATCCAGGCGAGCTTAGTTCCCACGGAATTGGTTGCTCAATTTCGTGGCTTCTCAATGAAGCCAGAGGAAGGTGCTGAGCCAGTGACCACTCTGGAAAAGGCGCAATCGACCTCTGATTGTGTCCAGGAGGTTAGAGTGCTTCTTGAGATGGCGCAAAGACCTTTGCTTATGGTCGGCAGAGGGGCTGTAGAGGCGGGTGTTACGGAACAAATAAAGGATTTTGTGGAGACAATGGATCTTCCGATTACCACGACACTTCTTGGTATAGATGGATTTCCAGCTGAACACAGGCTTTCTCTAGGTCTTCCCGGTATGCATGGAACAGAGAGAGCAAATATGGGAATTCAGAACGCTGATTTGGTAATTGGTTTGGGCTGTAGGTTTGACGACAGAGTAATTGGCAAGGTGGACGAGTTCGCTCCCAAGGCAAAAGTGGTGGCTTTCGATATAAATGCAGGTATGCCAGGCAGAACCATAGAGCCAGACGTTTTTGTTCTGGGAGATCTAAGGGACACTCTTCCTGAATTCATAGAAGGAATTTCAAAGCGAGAATGCAAATCGTGGTTGAACGAGTTAAGTGAATGGAGTAGGGAAGCAGAACCAACTGTAGACTGCTCGTTAACACCAGGCCCTCTCGGCGGTAGGCAAGCAGTACGCTATGTAACTCAGAGAGTGAGTGATTGCGGTGGGATCGTTTGTACGGATGTGGGCCAACATCAAATGTGGGTTGCTCAAGAATTGCCTAATGTGATGCCACGCTCACATTTGACTTCAGGAGGGCTGGGTACCATGGGGTATTCGTTACCAGCAGCAATAGGCGCAGCTGTAGGTTGCCCCGAACGGACTGTTTGGGTCGTAGCCGGTGACGGAGGATTTCAGATGAATATTCAGGAACTCGCAACTGTTGCACAGGAGAACATTGCTCTGCGGATCGCGGTTATTAACAACCAGTGTCTAGGGATGGTAAGGCAATGGCAAGAGTCCTTCTACGAGCGCAGATATTCTGCGGTAGCACTTTCTGGGCCAGATCTGGTTAAGGTAGCCGGCGCTTACGGTATTGCAGGTTATGTGGTGGAGAAAGCGGAGGATTTGCAAGAAATTTTAGATTCTGTTTCTGAGGAAAAAGGTCCTGTGTTGGTGGATTTGAGGGTCGTAGAAGACGAGAATGTTTATCCTATAGTACCGACAGGAACGGCCCTTCACGATCTTGTAATGGGACCTGCCCTACCGACTGAAGTCTGATGATAAACAAGTATACTTTATCAGTAGAACTCAAGAATGAGGTTGGCGCTCTAGAACGTGTTCTGGGTGTTTTGAGAAGAAGGGCTATAAATGTAGACAGGTTGACCCTCTCTAACAAAACCGAAAAGATTTACGAGGTTTTTATGAGTGTCACTGATCAAGTGGTAGAGGCTGGATCGGATAGAGTAGTGAAGGAGCTTTCAAGTCTTTTTGTAGTGGTTTCTGCGCAAGAGATCGAAAGGCTTTGATAGAGAATATCTAGAGTTATGTACTAAGGTTAAGAAAAAAGGAAAAAAGATTATGAGTGAAGAGGGCCTAAATGCAACTTTTTTTGAAGAGCACGACGCAAATCCCGAACTTCTTAAAGGACGGAGGGTTGCCATCATTGGATTCGGGAGTCAGGGACATGCGCATGCTTTAAACCTGAGGGATAGCGGTGTACAAGTCATGGTAGGGCTCTATGAAGGGAGTAAATCTGCTGAACACGCACGGAGAGAAGGCCTAGAAGTCACATCTGTTGCGGCAGCCAGTGAATGGGCGGACACTATAGCGATTCTCATTCCAGACACCGTTCAAACAGAAGTTTACCACGCAGAAATAGAACCGCATTTAAAAGAGGGGGATGCTCTTCTTTTCGCTCACGGCTTTAACGTTCATTATGACGAGATTAAGCCGCCAGAGACTGTTGATACGATTCTCGTAGCACCCAAATCTCCAGGTAAAAAAGTGAGAGAACAATATCAGGACGGCAGAGGTGTTCCTGCCTTGATAGGGGTGCACCACGATGCGAGTGGACAAGCTCTAGAATTTACGTTGGCCTATGCGAATGCCCTCGGATGTACTAGGGCTGGTGTGCTGCAAACAACCTTTGCTGATGAGACTGAGACTGATCTGTTTGGAGAACAGGCAGTCTTATGTGGTGGTCTAAGTGAGTTGGTTAAGGCTGGATTCGAAACTCTGGTAGATGCGGGGTACGATCCCGAACTCGCTTATTTCGAGTGCCTTCATGAGATGAAACTTATAGTCGATTTGGCCTATGCTCGTGGACTTTCAGGTATGAGAGCTGAGGTAAGCGATACCGCTGAGTATGGTGACTATGTCAGTGGTAACCGTGTGATAGGAGAAGCCGTTAGATCCGAGATGCAGGAAATCTTGAAAGATGTTCAATCTGGAGCTTTTGCTCGTCAATGGATTGAAGAAGCCAAAACAGGCGGAAAGAATTTTGAGAGAAAGAGGGAAGAAGAAAAACATCACGGTATAGAATCAGTAGGTGTCAAACTACGCTCTCGGATGTCTTGGGTATGATCCTAAAGAGTAGGATTTCATTATCATCTGTTGTCTGTATCGGAGGATGGTAGGATGAGTGAGCTTCCAAAGAAACTTCCTCTGATTAGCCATCAATTAGTCTTAGGAAGAGATAGGGCCGCAGCTCGATCTATGTTGCGAGCAGTAGGGCTTGAAGATGAGGATTTTGGCAGACCGCTTATTGGTGTCGCGAATACCTGGACAGACACTACTCCTTGTAACAGTCATCTTAGAGAGCTGGGGCAGTGGGTCAAAGAGGGTATCAGAGAGGCTGGAGGAGTGCCTCTCGAATTTAATACTATTGCGGTTTCTGATGGCATTACGATGGGTACTTCGGGCATGACAACTTCGCTAATTAGCAGGGAAGTTGTCGCAGACTCGATTGAGCTAGTGAGTAGAGGTTATTTTTTCGACGGACTGGTAACCCTCTCAGGGTGTGATAAGACGATTCCTGGCACTGTCATGGGAATGGCCAGGCTTAATCGTCCGTCTCTGATGCTCTATGGGGGGTCAATTCAACCTGGTAGATACAAAGATCAGGACGTTACCATACAGGATGTATTTGAGGGAATAGGGGCCTGTGCTGCTGGTCGGATAACAGAGGATGAACTGGATGAACTGGAGCGTGCAGCTTGTCCTGGGCCAGGATCGTGCGGAGGTCAGTTCACAGCAAATACTATGGCCACGGTCTTTGAAGCAATGGGGGTGTCGGCCATGGGTAGTGGATCTGTTCCAGCCGTGGACACAGATAAGGAGAAAGTAGCCCGTGAAAGTGGCAAATTGGTCGTAGATCTAGTCGAAAAGGGACTGAAAATAAGAGATGTGATGACCCGTGAGAGTTTCGAAAATGGTATTGCAGCTGCAGTAGCCACCGGAGGTTCGACCAATTCGGTGCTACATCTACTGGCTCTGGCACACGAGAGTCAGGTAGAACTGACCATAGAAGATTTTGATCTGATCAGTAAAAGGACACCATTAATTGCTGACCTCAAGCCTGGTGGGCGATTCGTCGCAACTGATTTGCATCGCGCAGGTGGAGTTGCATTGGTGTTAAAAGAGCTTTTGGAAGGTGGCCTTCTACATGGGGATGCTATTACGGTTACTGGAAGAACCCTAAGGCAGGAAGTGGAAAATGCTGAAGGGGCCGAAGGACAAGAAGTAGTAAGGACTTTGTCTGCACCAATTAAAGAACAGGGCGGCCTAGTAATACTAAAGGGTAATTTAGCTCCAGATGGCTGTGTGCTGAAAATAGCTGGACATGAAAGGATGTTTCACAAAGGTCCAGCGCGTGTTTTTGAGGGAGAAGAAGAAGCTTTTTTAGCGGTCCAAACTGGATCGATAAAAGAGGGTGAAGTGGTGGTGATAAGAGGTGAAGGTCCCTGTGGAGGCCCTGGAATGAGGGAGATGCTGGGAGTAACTGCGGCTATTGCAGGGGCTGGATTGGGTGAGTCAGTAGGGTTGTTGACTGATGGTCGCTTTTCTGGTGCGACTCATGGGTTGATGGCAGGTCATGTTGCGCCTGAAGCTGTAAGGGGGGGACCAATAGCTGGAGTCAGAGACGGGGATGAGATAATCTTCGATATAAGAGCTAGGACCTTGTCGGTAAATATCCCTGAAGATGAATTGACCAGACGGGTGTCAGAATGGAGTCTTCCCCCCAAAGAAGTGGCTTCTGGAGTGATGACAAAATATGCTGCGCTGGTTTCCTCTGCCGCTCAAGGGGCTACAACTAGTTGAAGAAGAGAGGGCTATAAAAACCATTGGTTTTCGTAGTTTTTGATATGTTCTTCCAGGCCCATTGTATGAGAAATTCTGTCCAGGCCTTCCATCATGGAGTCTCTTGCAAACGGGTCGATTTCGAAAGTTTTCTCCCATCCTTGTCTGTCCGATATTTTTTTTGCCACTAAATCCACGGTGATCTTGAAAGCTTTGTGCTCCTCTGCCAAAGTTAGCAGTCTTGCGGTTTCACTCTCAGGGAGTTCGACTGGCAAAAGCCCGTTTTCATAGCAGTTACTTTTAAAGATGTCGGCAAAGCTCGATGAAATGACAACCCTGAACCCATGGTCCATTAAAGCCCAAGGTGCGTGTTCTCTCGAAGAACCACATCCGAAATTCTTGCCCGCTACAAGTATGCTTGCATTTTTAAATTTCTTACGATTTAGAAAAAATGTTGGGTCAGGAGTACCGTCTTTGTTTCTTCGCCAGTCGTGGAATAAGAATTGTCCGTATCCTGTACGTTCGATCCGTTTTAGGAATTGCTTTGGAATTATCTGGTCTGTGTCCACGTCAACTCTATCGAGTGGAACCACTTGACCTTCATGCGAAGTGAACGGTTTCATCAATCAGTCCATTCTCGGGTATCTACAAAGTGTCCTGCTATAGCAGCACCCGCAGCAGTTTCAGGACTTACCAGGTGTGTCCGTCCACCCCTGCCCTGCCTGCCTTCGAAATTTCGGTTAGAGGTTGAAGCACAGCGCTCACCGGGGTTTAGGATGTCTGGGTTCATTCCTAGACACATAGAGCACCCAGACTCTCTCCATTCAAAGCCGGCATCAACAAAGATTTTGTCCAACCCTAATTCTTCTGCCTCTTTTTTTACGGCCGTAGATCCAGGAACAACCATAGCTTTAACATTTTCATTGACCTTCTTCCCCTCGAGTATAGCGGCCGCAGCTTGGAGATCGGAGAGTCGAGAATTGGTACAAGATCCAATGAAGACACGGTCTATCAAAATATTTTGGATTGGAACACCAGGTTGGAGGTCCATATAGGAAAGAGCCCTCTTCATGGCCTGTTTGGATTCTTGGGATGTAGCTTTCTCTGGGTCTGGTATAGACTCGGTAATGGGGATCGACATCTCAGGGTTGGTGCCCCAGGTAACACAAGGTTCCAGTGATCTAGCGTCGATCTCAATGACACTATCAAATTGACATCCTTTGTCGGATGCTATTTTGAGCCAGCTATCAGTAAGTGATTTTGCATCTTCAATGTCTTCTGGAGGGATCTTGTTCATTAGATAACTAATAGTTGTTGCGTCTGGGGAGATCATCCCAGCTCGTGCACCCGCTTCTATGGACATATTACAAATAGTCATGCGTTCTTCCATGGAAAAAGCTTTGATAGCTTCTCCACTGTATTCGATTACATGCCCCGATCCACCATCAACTCCGATCCGAGAAATGATACCTAGGATCACGTCCTTTGCGGTTACCCCTTTGCTGAGATTTCCAGAAAGTTTGATTTGCATGGATTTGGGTTTTTCCATAGGGAGACATTGCGTCGCTAGTACATGTTCGACCTGTGAAGTTCCAATGCCAAAAGCCAGGGCCCCGAATGCGCCGTGGGTAGATGTATGGCTATCTCCACATACAATTGTCATTCCAGGTTGCGTTAGTCCCAGTTCAGGTCCTATAACATGAACAATTCCCTGTTTTTCACTGTCCACATCATAAAGAGTGACCCCAAAATCCCGAGCGTTTTTTCGCAGAGCTGCGATTTGATTTCTTGCAAGATCGTCATGGATGGGTAGAGATCGATCCGTAGTCGGGAGGTTGTGGTCCACAGTAGCAAAAGTCAGGTCAGGTCGACGAACGTGACGCTTTGCAATCCTCAGACCTTCGAATGCCTGAGGTGAAGTCACTTCGTGTAGTAGATGTAGATCGATATAGATAAGGTCAGGCCGGTCAATTTGAGTGTGAACCGTGTGTCTGTCCCAAATCTTATCTAACATTGTTCTGGGAATTTTTCACAACCTCCCTATTCTGCTATTTGTGCTTCTAAAATATGATGAGATACAGCTGATCCAATAGTTTCAGTGCCAACAGTAGGTCCTGTTCCTCTATCTAGATCTGGTGTGCGCATGCCCTTCTCTAGCACTGATTCAACAGAATCTTCAATTGTTCGAGCTTCTAATTCAAGAGAGTATGTTTGCCGCAGAAGCATGGCTGCTGAGAGAATGGCAGCCAGTGGGTTTGCGCTTCCACTTCCTGCGATGTCTGGTGCTGATCCGTGGACAGGTTCAAACATTCCTCTTCCATCTTCATTCAGGCTGGCTGAGGCCAGAAGACCGATGGATCCTACTACTGCCGCCGCTTCATCACTGAGTATATCTCCAAACAAATTAGAAGTCAGTAGAATATCTAAATCCTTAGGGTTCATCACTAATTCCATGGCGGCCCGATCGACGAACATGTGAGAGCATTCGACTTCTGGGTATTCCACAGCAATTTCGTTTACTGTATTTCTCCATAACCTCGAACTAGATAACACGTTGGATTTGTCGACTGAGGTTACTTTTTTCTTTCGATTCATGGCCATGTCAAAAGCAACTCTGGCTATTCGGGCTATCTCATCTCGGTGGTACTTCATAGTGTCTATGGCGGCATCACCATCATCTACTATCCCAGAGGGTTCGCCATAATAAATTCCTCCGGCTAGTTCACGGACGATCACCAGGTCTGTGTTCTCAACTATTTCCAGGGTGAGGGGTGAAGCATCGGAAAGACAGGACAGTAGACGGGATGGACGTATATTGGCAAAACATCCTAGTTCTTTACGAAGACTTAAAAGTCCTCTCTCTGGCCGCAGGTCAGGGGCTAATTCGTCACCACGTGGGTCGCCCACCGCCCCCAACAGCACCGCGTCGGCCGACTTGCAACCATTGAGAGTACTGTCGGGAAGTGGACTGCCGTAGTTTTCGTAGGCCGACCATCCTATGTCATAAAACTCAACATTCAACTCGTGATTAAAGACACTGGCAGTGCTTCGTAATACGTCGACTGCTAGTTTAGTTACTTCTGGTCCAACGCCATCTCCAGGAAGCACTGCGATGTTCCACTTCAATCTATTCTAGGCCCCATATTATCTGATCACTTGTAAGGATAGTCCTAAAACGCCGATTGTTCGGAGCTAGCAAGTGAGTTTAGGTAAGCGGATTCCAATTGTTCGGACTTGTTAATGGCGTCAAGGTAAGCACGGGCAGCTGCGTTGACTATATCTGTAGAAGCACCTTTTCCCGCGAATGTTTTTTCATTGATCATTGCTCGTATATTGACTACTCCCACTGCATCACGCCCAGGTGTGGCAGCAATGATTTCAAATTTCTCTATTTCAACCCGCTTTTGGGTAACTTCATCGATTGCTGAGAATGTGGCATTTATTGGACCATGGTCTCTGGCAACTCCTTCTTTGGCAGTATGATCAAAGGATATGCTTACCTTTGCTGTAGACAATTCATTGCCACAAGTCACCACTAAATCAAGTAATTTATATAATTTTTCATCACCTTTTTTGGCGCCATGGCGTAAAATCAGCAAAAGGTCTTCATCCAAGACTTCTTTTTTCTGATCTGCGAGGATCGTAAAGAATTTATACGCTCTGTCTAGCTCTTTTTTAGTTAATTGGCGTCCCAATTCTTGGTAACGATTGTTAAGCCCGTGGCGGCCAGAATGCTTGCCCAAAACCAGTCGAGTTTCAGGTGCTCCTACGAGTTCGGGCATCATTATTTCGTAAGTGACCTTGTCTTTAAGCATACCGTGTTGGTGAATACCGGCCTCGTGTGCGAAAGCGTTTTTCCCCACGATTGCTTTGTTGGGCTGTGGATGAATTCCCGTTACTTGGGTTAACAGTTCACTAGTTTTGTAGATATACTCGCTATGAATATCGGTGTGGTGTTCCGTTAGATCCTTACGAACCTTGAGGGCCATGACAATTTCCTCTAGGGATGCGTTGCCAGCTCTCTCTCCTATACCGTTGATGGTGCATTCAACTTGTCTCGCTCCAGCTTGTATCGCAGCGAGGGAATTAGCTACAGCTAGGCCCATGTCGTCATGGCAGTGCACGCTGACTACCGCATCATTTAATCCATGAACTTGCTCAAATAGAGTTTTAATAAGGGAGGAGAATTCCTCGGGGAAAGTATATCCGACAGTGTCGGGGATATTTATGGTTGTTGCCCCTGCCGAAAGTGCGGCACGGATTGCTTCACATAGGAAACTAATATCAGTTCGAGTTGCATCTTCCGCACTGAATTCAACATCGTCAACCAGTTCTCTAGCCAGTCCGACTGCTTTAGTGATCCGCTCTAAACATTCTTCTTGGCCAATTTCAAGTTTTTTAGCTAAATGGATATCCGAAGTTGCTATGAATGTGTGAATCCTTGGTTTGTCTGCGGATTGGACGGATTTTCCTGCTATTTCAACATCCTTAGGATTAGTGCGAGCAAGTGCTGCTATGATAGGACGGCGTACTTTCTTGGAAATCTGAGTGACGCTGGAAAAATCATCATCTGATGCGACTGAGAATCCAGCCTCTATAATATCTACTCCCAGGTCATCAAGTTGCATTGCCATGCGCAGTTTTTCGTCGATGGACATGCTAAAGCCTGGGGACTGTTCTCCGTCTCTAAGGGTAGTATCAAATACCTGTATTTTTGCCATGACGATGTATTCCCAACAATTCTGAGAAGTCTTACCCTAGTAGGCACTAGGGAAAAGGTACTATGGTTTACGTTTTTTGGCAGGATCAACGCCAATTTTTCTTGTTAAAAGTAGTGACAAAGCTTTAGGGATTTCCTAGGGTTTTGTGCTATACTTGGATGAGCAGTTTACGAGAATAGGAGAATGGGATGAAAATAGGATTGGTAGGTTTTGCAGGCTCAGGGAAGACAACCGTTTTTAATGCTATGACGGGCCTAGATATTCCTGTTGGGTTCGGTGGAAAAATGAGGATGGGTTCAGTACGTGTTCCCGATGAAAGGGTGGATAAATTGAGCAATCTTTTTGAACCCAAAAAAACTACCTATGCTGAGATTACTTTTTGTGATGTTCCTGGTGAGCATGGGGCGGCCAAGCAGGGTCTTTCACCAGGCGCATTGCAGCAGATAAGAGAACAGGATGCACTGGGTCTTGTTTTAAGAGATTTTGTTAATCCTGCACTGGAAGATGATCCTGATCCTCTGGCTGATCTGGAAGCTTTTCACACCGAATCCATTTTGGCGGATCTTGGAATAGTAGAACGTAGATTGGAGAGGCTGAAAAAAGACAGGTCAGATCTTTTAGAACAAGAAACCTTCGAAAAAATGAAAGACTTGCTGGAGCAAGAGAAACCTCTGAGGTCATTAAGTGGTAGCGAACTAAATCGTGCTGGACTCAAGGGTTATGGTTTGCTGACAGACATACCAGTGTTAGTGGTATTGAACTGTGAAGAATCAAGGGCAGGAGATCCTTTGCCGAAAGATATCAAAAATCGCCTAGACGAGTTGTTTGCCGATGGTATTTCATTGTCAGCATCAGTGGAATCTGAAATTGCTGAGCTGGATGCTGAGGATCAAGAAGAATTCCTTGGTGATCTTGGAGTTACTGAACCCGCTCTTTCACGGTTAATAAGGACATCATATGACCTTCTAGATTTGATCAGTTTCTTTACCGTTGGCACAGATGAAGTAAGGGCGTGGAATATTTTGAGAGGGACAAATGCCCCTGGAGCATCCGGCTGTATCCATACTGATTTAGAGAGAGGTTTTATTCGGGCGGAGATCACTCCATGTGAAACTCTTCTAGAGCTAGGTTCTGAACAGGCTGTGAAAGAAGCAGGGAAACTGCAGGTCGTGGGGAAAGACCATATAGTCGAAGATGGGGATATTATGCACGTCCGATTCAACGTATAAGATCTTTCTAGTGATGAACTATATCTCGTTATCTGTAATCGCTATATACCTACTGGGAACAGTTGCTGTTGGAACGCTGATTGCGGGTCGTTCCCGCGAGGAAAATGACTGGACAATTGCGGGAGGGGAGATGTCTGCTCTCGTTCTAGCCTTTGCTCTAGCTGGAACTAGGATAGGGGGAGCAGGGACATACGGGATTGCTGAATCGGTGGCGACAGGTGGGATTTGGGTAATGTGGTGGTATGGGATAAGCAGTTTTTTGGGGATTTTACTTGTAGGTGTTTTCTTTGCAAGACGTTTCAGGAAACTGGGTATAAAAACAGCGGGCGAAGTCTTTAAGATAAAGTTTAATTCCGACAGATGCCAAAGATTGACTAGCCTTTGTGTTCAGACTGAAAACGCTGTTATAAATATCATTGAAGCCTATGTGATAGGGATAATTTTGAGTTCCTTGACTCCATTAACGATGCTGCAGGGAACCTTGATTGCAGCCTTAGTTTTCGCGACGTATGTCTCTTTCGGTGGGCTTTGGGGAACAGCAATAACCAATGTTCAGCATGTCGTTGTAATGTTGATCGCTCTGGCAGCGATAGGTGTGTTAGGTATAAGTGAATCGGGAGGCTGGGTAAATGTGACGGCTTCTGTAGAATCTCAATTGGCACGCCACTCTACAGCTCCAGAAAGATGGTGGGGCTTTGTCGGAGGAGGCTGGCTAGCTGCAATTGGAATGGTTTTTTCAGCTGCGGTGCATTCTCCAGCTGCTTCAATTTACCCTAATTACTCTAGTGCTTTGAAGGACGAAAAGAAGCTACCAGCTACATTTTTTTGGGGTGCTGTGATTGCATCCATCATTCCACCACTTGCTGGACTTATTGGGATTTTGACGGTCTCTAGGTATGGCCTAAATCCAGATCTGGAGGGATATAGGAATATTACAGCTATCGCATCGGAGATAAATCCAATAGCTGGAGGACTGGCCATTGCTGCGATATTAGCAGCGGTGATTTCTTCTGGAGGACCGATTCTACTAGCTAGTTCTACCATGCTGGTCAGAGACTGGTTGAATTCTTATAGGAACATGACTTCTTCTGATATGTTGGTCGCTTATCGGCGAGTGACGATCGCATACGCTTTCCTGGCAGCGCTGTTGGCATGGTGGATAGCCACCAGAACCAATTTATCACTGCTTGAATTATTGCTATTTGGTTTCGCCATGGTCGTACCTCCAGCCATTGCTCTGTCTTATTCTTTTTTTTGGTCCAAAACGACAGAAAAAGGAGTTTTTTGGGGAATGTGTTTGGGATATGTAGGCGGTATCAGTTGGTTTGCTGCAGCCAAATGGGCTCTTTGGGTAGACTTACAGGTGTCTGAAGGAGCTTCAAGATTTGTTCAGACCGTTGTATTTCTATGGAAGTACAACGGTCAAGGTGTAAACCCTTCACTCATAACTACATTAGTTCCAGTGGTAGTTATCCCGTTGGTTTCGTTGTACTTATGTGATTCCATTGAGTCGGAAACAACTTTGGCTGAAACTCACTGAGTAGGCAATCCTACTTAGAAACAGCGCGGATTGCGAACCATTCTTTAACGTAAGCAATCGATTCCTTTGTAGACGTACCAGGGCCAAACAGCCTTCCGATACCCATGTCTTCTAGCTCTTTGACATCATCTTTCGGGATAATTCCCCCACCCGTGACTAGGACGTTATCAGCACCTGCTTGTCCCAACAATTCTTTGACTCGAGGGAAAAGCGTCATGTGCGCACCTGAGAGTACTGACATAGCCACGACATCTACATCCTCTTGAACAGCAGCACTCACAATCATCTCTGGTGTCTGATGTAATCCAGTGTATATCACTTCAAACCCTGCATCACGAAAAGCACTAGCGATCACCTTCGCACCTCTGTCATGCCCATCTAGGCCTGGTTTAGCAACTAATACTCTTACTCTGCGGTCTTCGGACATAGTTTCACATTTGTTTAGATTCTTAGTTCAGTGAATCGATTATCTAGAAATACATTAATCAGACGCTAGAAGAAAACAGGCTCTTTGTAAGAACCAAAAACTTCCTGCATTACATCACGGATCTCGAATAACGTGCAATACGACCTCGCACATTCCAATATCTTTGGGACAAGGTTTTCATCTGTCCTACAAGCTTGATGAAGAGCACTGAGACACTCTGTCACTTTCGATTCATCTCTAGATTTCTTCAAAGCAACAATCTTGGCAATCTGTCTTTTTTCTACTTCTTTGTCGATCTTCAGAGTATCTATCTCGATACTTTCAGAACCCTCCGTAAATTGATTAACTCCAACAACCGTGCGCTCTCCCGATTCAATTTCATTCTGTTGCCTCATGGCGGAGTGCGCAATTTTTTGCTGAAACCATCCACTCTCTATCCCCGGAACTACACCGCCCAGAGTTTCGATCTCATCAAAAAGAATTTCCGCCTCTCTCTCTATGTTATCTGTTAGTGTTTCCACATAAAAAGAGCCTGCAAGTGGATCAATCGTATTAGGGATTCCCGATTCATATGCCAAGATTTGCTGTGTTCTTAAAGCTATTCGAGCAGCCTTTTCAGTTGGAAGAGATAACGTCTCATCCATAGAATTAGTATGTAGGGACTGAGTTCCTCCCAAAGATGCCGCCATCGCCTGGTAAGCTACTCGTACAATATTATTCTCAGCTTGTTGAGCTGTTAAGCTGACTCCCGCGGTTTGACAGTGCGTTCTGAGTCTCCAGGAAGCAGGGTCCTTCGCTCCATATACTTTTCGCATTCTGCGAGCCCATATTCTCCTCGCAGCTCTAAGTTTTGCAATTTCCTCAAAAAAATCATTGTGTACATCAAAGAAAAACGAGAGTTGAGGTGCAAAAGAATCAACATCCAATCCCCTTTTAAGTCCTTTTTCCACATACTCGAACCCATTAGCCAAAGTGAAAGCAAGTTCCTCGACTGCTGTCGCACCAGCTTCCCGTATGTGGTATCCCGAAATAGAAATAGGATTATATTTTGGGGTGTTTTCACTGCACCAATCAAACATATCGACAATACATCTCAGAGCGGGATTAGGCGGGAAGATCCAAGCATGCTGTGCTTGATATTCTTTTAAAATATCATTTTGAATAGTTCCTCGTAGGACTCGTGTATCAACGCCCTGCTTTTCTGCTGCTGCTATGTAGAAGCAAAATAGAATTATCGCGGGTCCATTTATCGTCATAGACACTGAAACTTTATCTAGTGGGATTCCTTCGAATAATTCTTCCATATCAAGTGTCGATGATACGGCCACACCACAAACTCCTACTTCCCCTAGTGACCTAGAATGATCGGAATCAAAACCCATTAGCGTAGGGAAATCAAAAGCTACACTCAGTCCAGTTTGACCGTGGTCAAGTAGATATTTGTATCTGGCATTTGTGTCTTCTGCTGTTGCAAAGCCCGCAAACTGACGCATAGTCCACAACTTGCTTCGATACATCGTCGCATATGGACCACGAGTGTACGGGTAATTTCCTGGCAACCCAAGTAATCCCGGATCCGCTTCGGCTCGATCCAGATCCGTATATAACGGACTTATTTCTGTTCCAGAACCTGAATTGAAAACAGCTTTTCTCTTGTTAGCCCTCTCATAGGTAGATTCCCATTTAAGAAGCTTGGCCTTCAAGTCACTTATTTCTTGATCACGCTCTGACAACGCTTTGACAACTTCAGAAATATTAGGGACATCTTTTTCTCGAATCGTCATTGCTGCTCCACGATGTTCTCTATTGTCGGCAATAGAATTTACTAAGTTTTAAGTAAAGTCATAGTGGATAAAGACCCCTAGCAATAACTACTGGTCTTTTTCCAAAAATTGGTCTACTAACTCCATAGCAACAGAATATGGCGTTGCATGTCCTGAAAGAACTGCCTCAACTCTTTTCGTCAAGATTTTGTTCACGGTGCGCGAGGCAATCGACCGATTCACCAACTCACGGTGCATGACTTCTCTTATACGAACTTCCGTTCTCAGTTTTCTTCTCTTTTGGAGTTCACCACTCCCCTGGATCCACTCTTCGTGGGACTCAATGGCCTGCGTGAGTTCTTGGATGCCTTCGCCTGTTAGTGCGTTTGTCTTCAATACGAGAGGTTCCCATCCCGGTTCGTCATCTAGTTCGCTTAGTTCGGCGGTATCATGAACCTCAATCACAGGCCCATGATGCCCAGCGAATCCCTTAAAATTATGACCTGAACGGAGATGTATAGCTTGCCTTACTTCCTTAACCAGTTTATCAGACCCAGGCCTGTCTGCTTTATTCACGATAAAGATATCCGCAATTTCCATTAGTCCCGCTTTCATTGCCTGAATCGAATCACCCGATTCGGGCACTAAGACAACAACGACTGTGTCTACGGCTCTAGCTATCTCAAGTTCTGTCTGTCCGACACCCACTGTTTCGGCTAACAATCTGTCGAAACCGAAGCAATCCATTAGATCCAGGATTTCCTTAGTAGTTGCAGCTAATCCCCCTAGAGAACCTCTTGTAGCCATGGATCGAATAAAAACATTTTCATCGATTGCTATATCATTCATACGGATTCGATCACCAAGCAAAGCTCCACCTGTTTGAGGTGACGTTGGATCAACCGCTAACACACCTACTCTTTCTCCTTGGCTGATATAGAACTCCGTTAACAATGCCACTAAACTAGATTTTCCGGCTCCAGGTGGCCCGGTAAGGCCAATCCGGCGTCCTTGGAGCTTCGTTTGCATTGCAGCATGTAAGAATGCTTCAAATCCATCTCTCTGATTTTCAACAATCGATATCCCCCTAGAAAGAGCTGCAGGTTTGCCAGCCTTAAACCGTTCAAGTACTTCATTCATACTCGTCGAAGTCAGTCGAGATTCATCCATGGGAATATATTTTGGAAAAATTTTTCATAGCTCCTCATTCAGGTGTCTATTCAGTATACGGCACTGATCGGATGAGTAAAATAGGATTGGTTAGGGAATTACTCGCCAACTAGCATTGGTAATTCGGTTCTGAGAGATGAGCCTAGTTTTTGATCATTCAATTCATCAAGGCTTTTGATAAGAGTATTATGCCTGTCGTGATAAGCAGTAACTCTAAGCCAGTGCGATATCTTTGAGAATCAAACTTGGGGAATAAATAGTTTTCAGTAAGCCAGAAGGTGATAGCTCCGGTGAGCATGAGTCCCACCCCTGTAGCCTTGCTTACTTGCCAATTGTCTCCAGCCAAGGTTAAAACGGCAAGCTGAATTATGGCGAAAAGCGTGTAGCCAGCTACTACGGTAGCTCTAGAAATGTGACGGTCCAAACCCTTCCCAAAGGCCAGTGCTGTCAACATAGAACCACCCAGATTAGATGCTCCATGGACGAGGCCCATGATGGTGATGTATGAGCGTTGAAATTTAAGTAATTGGTGAAGTGAACGCCTTATAAAATCCACCCGGTCTTGTAGAGAGAAAGTGATGACTATAATGGCTACGATCATTTCTAATGGTGGTGACCAGCGGGTGGACATCCACAGAGCCACTCCGATGGCGGGCAGGCAAAAGAAAATGATTTCACGGAGGATCGATCGATCTACGTGCTGGTGACAGCCTTTTAATTGGAACAGACTGATCGTAAGGGAGATTGGCAGTAGCAGTTGGAGTGTAGTTGTGAAATCCATTCCTAGCATAAGCATCCAAGGAGTGCCCAGAAGCAGCACGCCCACGCCAAAGAGCGATTGGATTAAGGATGCTACTAGAATCGCAGGATAGATGTACTCTAATGGAGGCAAGGGGTTGTCTCAGTCTCTGTAAGTTAGTAGGAAGGAGAAATTCGCTAGGTCTTGATTGGTCAAAAGTGAGTAATCTAGGCGCAGCATAAGCGTATATCTCCCTAATCAGTTCCTATTTGTTCGTAACCAGTTCTTCAACATAGGAAACTAAAAATTTCCTCATTTGTTTTCTAGACTATGATTAGTTGTATCCCCTGGGAGGCCTTAAGTCAGAAGTAAGGGTCTGCAACAGTTCTTGTTCCAATGCTGCCAGTTCTGCATAGCGACCGTTTCCGGTCAATCCTTTATTCTGGCGATTGGTGAGAAGTACAATCGACAGTCGTTCTACAGGAGCAGACGCGACAAACGTTCCCGTGAAGCCACTATGTGAAAATATGACTGTATTTGACATTTGAGATTTCTGCCAACCTAGGGGTTGCTCATGAGAGTGCCAAAACATTTCCACTGTTCCAACATCTAGGTAGCGTTCTCTGCCATAGGTCCCATTGTGATTCAAAAGATTTAGCAGGCGATTCAGATCTTCCGCATTAGAAAAAAGGCCTGCGTGTCCAGCCACGCCGGAAAATGCATGATAGGAATTACCGTCGTTCACCTCCCCTGTGAGAGTATACAATCTCCAGTCATTCCATTGGTTTGGGTCTCTCCTGTAGGTGTAACCGAAATCAAGATCATGCACCATTCTGTGTTCATAAGGATTACCGTGGGAAGTAGAGGCGAACTCGACACCTTGTTCCTCCTTATTTTCCATTGGTTTGGGAATGAAACCAGTACTCGTCAATCCAAGCGGAGAATAGAGTTGGTCGGCCAAGTAATTGTCGAGACGATCCCCAGTGACTTCCTGGACGATCATCCCTAAAAGCATAAAACCTAGATCCGAGTAATGGTAACCTTCTCCAACCTTCCATTCTAAGGGAAGATCACGGATTACCTCGTAACTTTCTTGGGCATTGGAAGCTTGGTAATAGATCGGCTGCCATTGCTGCAATCCAGATCGATGGGTCAGCAAGTGTCGGACGGTTATGCGGTCTTTTTCTTTGCCACGAAAATCTTCCAGGTAAGTAAATATAGGAGCATCTAGATCTAAGAGGCCCTGATCCACTAGTAACATCACAGCAAAAGTAGTTGCCATGACTTTGGTTACGGAGGCTAAATCAAAGCGAGTATTAGTCAACATTGGAATAGCTATATCCAGTTTCTGGAGGCTATTTGGGGTAGGCGAGTTGTCTTTGTACTGGCCTTTTCCATATGAAAACAACTGAGACCATCCATATGCCTTGTGTAATAGAGTCTCTCCACTCTTACTCACCAACAGGACAGCGCCTGGAATTATCTCAGACTCCACCCATGAACTGACTAATGAGTCAGCTGCATGAAGTTGGTATTCTAGTTTTCCAGATAAATCATCGGATGATTCCGGGTGGTCTTGTGCTGACACAGGATTGGCCAGGAGAAAAATAAGTGTAGGCAGTGTTGTGAAGGATCGCATACCAATGTAATAGCAAGATTTCGCCAGACTGGATAGTTTTATTTCCGAAAATCTGTTTGAATTCTGGACTCTCATTGAAATATGGACAGTCTGGGTTGATCACGCGATGTTATTGCGGATGAAGCAGACGTATGAATAACTGACAAACTTTAAAGGGAACATCCATGAAAGATATTCTGAGTAGCTTGGGTCTGGAGCAGAGTAATTCTGGGGGATTTTGTGGGGAATGGACGGGATCAGGTTCAACGTTGGAAGTCATCTCTCCAATAGACGGCTCAGTGATATCAACCGTGCAACAGGTTACGGAAGAAGAATATGACAGGATAGTTGATAAAGCTCATGAAGCTTTCCTCCAATGGAGGTCAGTACCAGGGCCTCATCGAGGGGAATTGGTCAGGAAACTCGGGAATCGGCTCCGCGATAAGAAATCGGAATTGGGAGCCTTGGTCAGTCTGGAAATGGGTAAAATCCATATGGAAGGTGAAGGGGAAGTGCAGGAAATGATCGACATCTGCGATTTTGCTACAGGACTTTCTCGCCAACTCTATGGACTTACGATTGCTTCGGAAAGACAGGATCATCGCATGATGGAGCAATGGCATCCGCTCGGAGTGGTGGGTGTGATTAGCGCTTTCAATTTTCCTGTTGCAGTGTGGAGCTGGAATGCAGCAATCGCAGCTGTATGTGGTGATGCAACACTGTGGAAGCCAGCCAGCCAGACT
The DNA here is from genome assembly GCA_045561015.1 of Longimicrobiales bacterium. Classification (GTDB taxonomy): domain Bacteria; phylum Gemmatimonadota; class Gemmatimonadetes; order Longimicrobiales; family Gaopeijiaceae. The sequence goes on from JBJKYO010000089.1 coordinate 18,658, forward strand.
CCATTAACTGCTATTGCAGTGACTAAAATTGCTCAGGAGGTCTGCGAAGAGAACGATGTTGATCCGGCGATTTTTTCATTGACTATTGGACAAGGTTCCAAAATAGGAGACCGGCTATTGCATGACAGAAGGATCCCCCTGGTCTCCGCAACAGGTAGCTGTGCAGTGGGCTATCGTGTAGCACAAGTCGTTGGAAAGCGGTTGGGACGCACGATTCTAGAGTTGGGAGGAAATAACGCTATTATCGTGACTCCTAA
>JBJKYO010000090.1:0-18230 GCA_045561015.1 Longimicrobiales bacterium
CTCAGATAACGAAATCCAAGGCCTGGAGTCAATTCCAGACCACCTGAATCTGTAAGCTCAGAGGTGTTCCAAACACGGCCAAAATCAGCGAAAACAGCTCCCTGGAACCTCGTCGCTAACATAATCCTATACTCGAGTCCTCCTTCAATCACCATATGACCACCAGTAGGTCTTGGTGTTCCGAATAGAACATCAACCAAAGAGTTGGCATCACACTGCAATGCCATTATTTCTTCTGGTGTACAGGGGGGGACTCCGGTCGTTGGATCGGAAAGAAGCAATTCCGGGCTGTCAATTGTCAACACTCTTGATCCTAGCTGATTCTGTGCAAAACCTCTTACGCTATTAGCCCCTCCTGCATAAAATCGCTTTTGTGGATGGATTACATCTACTCCACCCGCAGACAAATTAAAATTTCCAGATCCTACCCAACCAGCCCTGATACGAGCAGCCAGTACCTGCTGGGGCCCTAATTCCTCGTAGGCCCCTAGTTGAGTTGAGATGCGATTATACTCAAAACTAGACCCTGTTATTGAAGATGCATGTTCTAAATCCAAGAGCACCTGATAACCCTTGCTGGGATTTAGCAGACTATTAGTCCTATCCCTGACTAAGCTTGCGCCAAGCGGTGCCAACCAGTTTGGATCTTGTAAGCCAGAGATATCGTCAGGCCTGCATACTCTAAATGAAGTACAGAAAAATATTTCTGCTGCTTCCAGTTCAGTTAGCTGGGGTCGGTAAGAAAAAGTCAAAGAATTATCTGAGTTTAAAAGCCTTGCAAATGACAGATCTAATCCCACCGCTTTGCGCACAAATACATCCTGAAGACTCTGTTTCTCAAAAAAGAGACTGGAACCGAAAGAAAATCCCCTAAAGATCCTAGGTTGAGAAAAATCTGCCGACACTAACCAATTCAATCCCCCAAAATCACCCACCCCAGATTGCCCACATACTGGGTCATACAAGGTCTCAGACATAATATTGGAAAGCCGAGCGCGAACCTGCATCCTACGTGCTCCGCCCATAAAATTACGACTCACCCAACGACTCTCTGTATTTAGGCAATCGGCTGTGCTCCAACCGAATCCAGCCCTCATCCGATGCACTTCACCCTCCGAAATTCGAACCTGCAGTGGAACCACACTGTCCGGAGTGTTGCCTCCAGGATCCACTACCTCCTCAATGGTCACATGTTGGATCATCTCGATGGCGAAGAGATTGCGCTGAGCTTCCAGCGTCTTTGCAGTGGAATATTCCATTCCTTCACGAAATGGTAACAATTTCCTGATGGACGAATCACTCAGCTCGCTATTCCCTGTCAATGATATTGGACCAAACACTGCATAAGAGCCTGGCCTCACATCAAAAACAACATCAGTCGAATAAAGATCAGATTTAGCTCGACGAGAAAGAGTGATCACGTCGGCTCGCGGGTACCCCCTATTTTCCAGTCTTTCGATCAGAGTATCCCTTGCAGAGCTTAAAGAGATCGAGCTCAGTACTTCTCCTTCTTCTAGAGGGAAAGATTCCAATCCCTCAATACCTTCAATGTCTGCTGCACCGCGAACTTCGATACTTGCCACTCTCAGTGGCTCTCCTTCTGAAATTCTAAATACCAATCTGGCTGGCTCGTCTGGAGAACGGGTTATGACGGTGTCGATCTGGGCCTCTCTGTAGCCCCTTCTGCTGAAATAGCTTTGCAAACGAAACATATCGCTCGAAAGCTCCCGTTCATTCAGGAATTGTCTATCCACACTAAACGATACGCCTAAAGCACAAAACGGAGCTAATAAGAACGTTCTACAGCGAGTCGGTCTATTTATGACCGTCCTAGATAAGGAGTCTTCTGGAAAAGCCGTGCTACCTTCAAAAACGACACTGGAAAGTTCGATCTGACCCTGTTGGCCAGAAATCTCTCCCGAAACAACCAGAAGTATCCACAACAACAAACATGAGGTCTTCATACCCACTCTATAATCTCAGCATAAAATGAATTCCCCCTAATAAAGAGAGTCAACTTCCTCAGACCCCTCTGCGAAAAACATTTGGCTCTTGACCTAAAAACTCACGCTCCCTCTCTTCATACCAATAAGTACTCACCTTGACATCCATGCCCGTCATGTCCACTACATTTAGTGTGTTTCTCCTCTTTTCGTGCACCCTGCCCCTATTTGATGCAGTCGTGCCCGAATGCACTACTAGAATTCCTTTTTTCAACCCTGATTCAACCCTGCGGACAGTCACGTATTTCGTAAAAGCACGATGAACATGTCCACTTAATATTAGTTCTACACCCATGTCCGCAAAACTTTCCAGAAGAAAGTCACTTTCTGGTAACAGGTTATATTTTCCTATATCTGGAGAATGGACCAATGGATGATGTGTCACAAGTATCTTTAAATCTTTAGATCGAGACTCTCTGAAGGCTCTCGTCGCAAAGTCAACTTGGTCTCTAGTGATTCGACCATTAATGATAGACCGATAAGGATCAGCAGAATTTAAAGCCACAAAAATGGCACCATCTAGTTTAGTGACTTCATCGAGATTTCGGGAAACATACTTCTGATAATTTTTAAAAGGGTCCAGCAACCGCTGGCCAATTCGGTACAGCGGAACATCGTGATTCCCTGGAGTCACAATGACTGGCACATCGGCCAGTGAATCTAAAAATACCCTGGCTTGTTGATACTCTGTGTCCTTAGCTCTCTGAGTAAAGTCACCGCTAAGTACAACAACATCAGGACCTACAGTTTCCAGTACACGTCTAAATGCTTGATTGACAGAAGTCAGATGGGGTTTTCCAAAATGAAAATCAGATCCATGAAGAATTTTGAGCATCCTAGGTCAGGCGAACTGCTCTACATCACCGTTTTTGGTTTGCATTGTACTCACAATGCCCCATATACCGATGACAATCAGCAATAATGAAATCAGCTGTGCCACAGTAAATATTCCCAAAAATCGATCGTCCTTCAGCCGCACGAACTCGACCAAGAATCTTTCAGCACCGGCCAAGACAAACCAGATCCACCAAATCCAACCTTCAGCGTAATTATGCTTCCTGATCCTCCATAGAAAACCGAAAATCATGAGAGACATGGCAACTTCATATAATTGAGTCGGGTGTACTGGAATCACTTCACCGAATCTTTCTACAAAATAGGGATCTATTTCGATTCCGAAGTGATTTTCCATCACACTTGCTCTAGTTGGGGGTGCTCCCTGTGGAAATTTTACGCCAAACCAAGCATCGGTTGGCCTGCCATAGTCATCTCCAACAAAAAAACATCCCATACGACCAACTGCATATCCGATTGCCAAGACTGGTGCTATCAAATCTGCCATCTGGGCCCATCTAAGGCCACTTCTCTTTACTTCCCAGCTAACAGCTATCAGCCCACCCAAAAAACCGCCGTACCAAACCATTCCGCCACGAGAAAAAATAGAACCAATCGGATCTGTGATGAGACTATCATAATTCAAGAGGACGTAATACGCTTTCGCCCCCAAAATACCGCCCAAAACACCCATAACGATAAAGTCCCATGCTTTTTCAGGCTCCAGCCCTGCCCTTTCTACTTCTGGTCTAAGAACCAATCCTCCAACCATAAAGGTCAGAAACATAAAGACCCCAAAAGATGTGATGGGTGCGCCGCCTAGCAGAGGAAACCACTCGGGAACACGGAAGAAAATAGGATACATCTTTTATAGTCTCCTCATTATCATGGTCTTCTTAACACTCTTTCTCTTAAGCCGGGAAAAGGAAGGTTAGGGTCTGCAGAAAGATCGTGCTTGGCGATTTCCCCTCTTCCAAACCTAAATGCCCCCGCACACGCTATCATAGCTGCATTGTCCGCTGAAAGCCTTGGAGAACTATAATAAAGAGCACCTTCAGGTGAAAGTTTCCTAGCCAGCTCATCCTTTAACCTTGTATTCGCTGAGACTCCTCCTCCGAGGAGTACCCTGTAACATCCCTTTTCTTCCACTGCACGCATAGTTTTTTCACAAAGAACTTCGATGGCAGTCGCTTGAAAAGAAGCAGCTACGTCGGACACGTTTTCTTGCAATAAACCCATACCATTCAGCTCTTCAACTTTTCTTGCTACAGCAGTCTTAAGACCGCTAAAAGAGAAGTCATAATAATCGGAATCCCCTGGATCTTGATTGGACTTGAGCATGGGACGAGGAAATTGATGTCGAGTGTCGCAACCGTGAGCACTCTTGCGTTCGATGACAGGACCTCCTGGATAACCTAATCCTAGTATTTTACTGACCTTATCAAAAGCCTCACCCACAGCGTCATCCCTTGTTTGCCCTAAAAGCTCATACTCTCCCCATTCAGGAACATATAGTAGGAGGGTATGCCCTCCAGAAACTAACAAAGCAACAAAAGGTGGTTGTGCATCGCCATTTTCCAGAGAAGGTGCAAAAAGATGGCCTTCCATATGGTGCACTGGAATAAGTGGCTTCCCCAGACCAAATGCAAATCCCTTGGCCCAGGACACGCCGACTAGCAGTGCCCCCACTAATCCAGGCCCAGCTGTTACGGCAACAGCATCTATTTCACACAGATCGCAATGGGCATCCTCGAGAGTTTTTTCAACAACCTCATCAATCAGCCTAAGATGTGCTCTAGCGGCAATTTCTGGGACGACTCCGCCATATAGCGAGTGTTCGTCCTGTGACGAAACAACATGACCCCTGATTTGATCGGGAATTTCTAGTATAGCAGCGGATGTTTCATCACAACTTGTTTCAACACCCAAAATTACGCATGAATTCATTCACTGAACCATCTGATAAACAACGCTGTCTTCTAGGTATTCAATTGTGATTGTCTGGTAACTATTTCCCTTCCGCGAGGACAATGGCACCTCCACCTGCACGCTTAATCTTACAAGTATCCAAAGCAAAAACGCTAAGGCCAGAGCTGCAACTTTAAGCTTCCAAGGTCCAGACAAAAGACCCTTCAGGTCGGTCGCAGAAATCGCTTCTCGAAACCTTTCGGAAAACCAATCCGTCACTGTGTTACCCCTACCCCTAACAGCCGTTTGATCAAATCTTTGTGTTCAGGCGCATCCCAGTCAGTTGCACCAGCTACTTTCTTATAGATCACCCCATCTCTTCCTATCACAAAAGTCTCTGGAACCCCAGTTGTTTTGTATAGATCTTCAATCGATCCCGATGGATCATGAAGCAACGGAAAAGTAAGACCTAATGAATCTCCGAAAGCTCGAATGTCCCCTCCTACCTGATTTCTTGACCTGTCGACCTGACCCATTTCAGCATCCACACTTACTGCCATTATTTCCAGACCAGTCGAATGGAGCTCCCTATAGAGCCTTTCCATTGATGGCATTTCTTCTATGCAAGGAGCACACCATGTCGCCCAAATGTTTACCATCACCACTTTTCCTCTGTTGTCCTCAAGCTCCACTGCATTACCGCTTAAATCTCTTACTTGGAAATTCGGAGCCTCTTCACCAGGCGCCACCGCACTAAAAAGACCTTGAGTCCTCCATGCAACAAAAACTAAAACGACAAGCATTAACAAAGTGACCGCGTAGGGGCGATTGGAATGTTTTTTCACTGATTCACCCTATGATATTTTTCAAAATAAAACACATACGACTCCAAGATAACTATTCTACTTACTTTCTGCTTCCACCAGAGCGACGCCCCACAACTATGCTTACACCAGATCCTGGCTCAATGAGACTGTCTGCCAGGGGCCTTTGTTCGACAATGCGACCCTGGTCTCTTCCAAATCGAAAAATACTTGTTATCTCTTCGACTACTAAACCTAATGAATCGATTATTTCCTCCCCCCTCTCTTGCTCCAAGCCCCGCAAAAATGGCATCGCTATCAGTGAGGGTCCCTTACTAATAGCAACTCTTACTTCCATGGGAAGATCTACTAGTGTGCCAGGTTCAGGAATCAATTCTACCACCTGACCCAATGGCAAATCAGCATCTAAACTGTCAATAACTGTCTCAAATCCGCTTGACTCCAAGACAGGAAGAGCTGTTTCGAGGTGAAGTCGAGTTACATCAGGAACAGACCTTCTTATGGGACCCAAGCTGACCGTCATTTCTACAGTATCACCAAGCGAATAAAGTTGTCCTGGCAATGGATTTTGACCTAACACTCGACCGTAAATAGCAGTTGGATGTCTGAAGGAATCAGCCACCAGTCCATGTAGGCCTAGGTCGTCTATTCCCTCGATTGCTTCTCTATAATCCAGGTCACGAACGTTAGTCATTTTAAGGACATTCTGTTCTGGTTCTGGCACTGGGAACCACACCTTGGTAGAAAAGATATATCCAGACCCCAGGCCACTAAGTAGGAGTAGGATTCCGGTCAGCGCGCCACGCCACCCTGAAATCCTTATTTGTCTTTTCTTGACTCGCCTCCTGCGTATCGAACTTCCCAGTTTCATTTTTATCCAACCCAGAAATCAGTTATTGACTCGATCAAATTTACTGACCCCCACCTCTGATAATCCTATTAATGACCAAAGATCTTCTAGTACGGATCATATACCGACTATCTACACGTCAGAATGTAGTTATGTTTCAAGTTTTATGGAAATTAAGATCACCACAAGCTACTCCACGGACGTCAAGGTTGCGCTCTAATAGATTGGTAGTGCAGAATACACTGGTCTGTCACCGGAATATGAAGGAGCATAAATCTCATGGCTAAAAATCGAAAAACCCTTATTTCTCAATCAATCACTTGGGTAGCAATCGGATCTTTATTTATCCTCTTGTTTTTTTCCGTTGGTATTTCCAAGCAGTACTCCAAAACGTCTACGGATAGCAACTCAACGACAGCAGCCGCACAAAATTACCTGAGTACTCTGAGTGACGGGGACACACAATTAAGCACTTGGCATTTCGACTCAGAGGAACGCTTTAACTGGCATTTCATCCCTAGGGAAAGAGTAGGCCTGCCTCTTAAGAGCATGAGCTCCAGCCAAAGGGTTGCAGCCCACGCACTTCTCCGCAGCTCTTTGAGCAGTCAAGGATACATGAAAGCCACAGGAGTCATGCAACTCGAAGGCATATTAGGCACTATGGAAGGGCGTCCCGAAAGAAGAGATCCTGAAGATTACTATTTGAATATTTTTGGTTCCCCTTCCAGTACAACACCTTGGGCATGGCGTTTTGAAGGACATCATATCTCTATTAATTTTTCGCTGAACAATCACCATATCAACGGAACGCTTGGTGATCCACCTTTGATAACACCTGCCTTTTTTGGATCCAACCCGCACTTGATCACCGAAGGAGAGCACTCCGGACAAAAATTACTAGGAGCAGAGGAAGAACTCGCCCGCGAATTGATCTCCTTGCTGACAAAAGAACAATTGGAGTCCGCTATTTTCCAGTCGCAGGCTCCGGAGGACATCATAACAGGTACTGACCGAGAGGTTGGCCTAAGAACTTACCAAGGAATAACCATTTCTTCTTTAAATAAACAGGAACAATTTCCAGCTTTCATGCGCCTACTCAAAGAGTACGTCTACAATGCCAAACCGAGTGTCGCAGAATATCATATAAAACGGATTGAGGAGGCAGGCTTAGAAAACCTCTACTTCGGATGGGCTGGTAGCACAATACCAGGGGAAGGCCACTATTATCGTATTCATGGACCTACGATTCTAATCGAGTATGATAACGTTCAGAATGACGCCAACCACGTACATTCTGTTTGGAGAGATATACAACATGACTTTGGTGGCGTGAACCAATCTGATATCGATGTTCTCCGTAAACACTATGAAGAAGCAGATCATCACCAGAAGAGGCTCTTGCCAAACTGAAAAGATCATTTCAAAAAGAAGTTTTCAGAGGCTTAATTCACTCGTCGCATGCGAGCTGCAAACGAACCGTCAAAACCGAACCTATGGGGAAGTAAATATAGTTGGCCTTGGGAATCTAAAAACTTGCTATTAACCCCTTTTCCAGGGTCCATTTGAAAATGTGGATATCTAAGAAGAAAACGTTCAACCTGGTTCTTGTTTTCTTCCAATTCTAAACTGCAGGTGGAATAGACTAAAATGCCACCGACTGAAACAACCCGGGCCACACTATCGAGAATTTCTGTCTGGCGTTCCGACATTTGGTGTAACTTTTTCTCAGTGATCTTCCATCTGATGTCTGGATTCCTTCTGAAAGTGCCAGTCCCAGTGCATGGAACATCAATCAACATTGCTCTAGTTTCTGCTATTAACGGCTTATAGACGTCTCCTTGAGCTATCTGCACTCTCAAACAAGGGTCAATAGACGTTGATTCAGTAAACCTGTCCAGGTTTCTCTTCAACAATCTCAATCGACCAAAGGAACGGTCGGCAGCCAGAACAGGGTGTCCCTTTGCGGCCAAAGCTATGGCTTTACCACCCGGTGCAGCACATAGATCAACAACACATTCATGGTCTTGAACATTCATGAACGCTGGAACTAGTGCTGCCGCGGGATCTTGAACTATACAAGGGAGCACTTTCATGGCCTCTTCCAAACGATTTGAAGTCCTTAGCATTACACAAGAGGTTCCCTCGATTGCTTTCGCTTTGATACCACGACGGCCCAGATCAGAAACTGCTTCAACCAGATCCCTTCCTAGGCAGTTCAAAAAGATCGGTGGAACTTCATTATTAGCATTCACTAAGGATCTGACTTCTTCAACAGACCACCTGTTTAGCCAACGTTCAATTAGCCAGTCTGGATGTGACCCCCATGTGGACAAAAAACCCAAAGGATCAGTCTCACTATCTGGAAAATTCTCTTGGCCAACACCCTTCCTAGCGACAGATCTAAGCACTGCATTTACAAAGCCTGCCGACGAATGGCCAACCTTTTTTGCCAATTCGACCGCCTGAGATACAGCCGCATACTGTGGGATCCCATCCATATAAAACGTTTCATAAAGACCTATTCTCAAAACATCTAGTACGGCTGGGTCAACGTCACTCAAACATCGACTTGTATGCAAATCAAGTAAGTAATCTATGCGACCACGAAATCTCTGAATCCCGTAAGATACTCTTCGGCACCAAGCTCTTTCCCTCTTCTCGAGGTCTCTGGTCTGGTCCTCAAAGGACCGATCGAGGCGCCTTCCTCGGTGGACTGCCGCCAAAATGTTCCACACGACTTTTCTACTTGCAGTTACAGCCACCCCAATCAGTCCAACATCCCTTTGATTGGCGAAGAAGGAACAGCTATTTCTCTAGCTTCCATCCCTCCAGAAAGATAGGAGGCACGTCCAGCCCTTATAGCCAAGCGCATTGCCTTAGCCATCATGACTGGATCCTCTGCCATAGCGATGGCCGTATTCATGAGGACTCCATCTATTCCTTGTTCCATCGCAGTACAAGCATGAGAAGCTAACCCCACCCCAGCATCTACGATTATTGGCACTTCACAACGCCTCTTTATCTCTCTTATGAAATATGGATTCACAATGCCTAGACCGCTTCCTATTGGACTGGCTAGGGGCATCACCGCTACACATCCTACATCCTCCAGTCGGAGAGCAGTGATCAAATCGTCATTGGTATAAGCCATAACCTTAAAACCCTCTGCTACAAGAATTTCGGCCGCTTCTATGGTAGCTTTTGTATCAGGTAAAAGGGTGGCTTCATCCCCAATGACTTCCAATTTGATCCATTCACTGAAACCAGCAGCACGACCTAAATTCGCATATCTAAGAGCATCTTTTACATTATGACATCCCGCAGTATTTGGCAGAAGGAAAAACTCTTCGGGGTCTAAATGGAAAAGAATTCCCTCTTCTTTAGTTCTATCTAGATCTATTCTTCTTACAGCGACGGTCACCATAGCAGTCTCCGATGCCCTAATAGCTCCTACCATGGTCTTATTGTTAGAATATTTTCCCGTTCCCACGAACAATCTAGATCTGAACATGGTATTACCTATTTCTAGCGAATCCTCCACTTGCTTCATCTCATCCACCTCCAACGAAATGCACCAGTTCTACTTTATCTCCAGGGCAGATCTCGATTTCGGAGAAACGCTCTCTGCTGAGAATCACTTCATTTAATTCAACCACTACCAACAATGGATTCAAATCGAGTGATGCCAGAAACTCGGAGACGGACAGCCCCTGGGAAATCTCTCGATTCTCCCCATTTACACAAGCTTGAATCTTGTCGCTTTCATTCACCATGGACATTGCACCAACTGGAATTAATGGAAAAATTAAAAACATTGTTATTGATAAGATAGAACGGCTTGGGGCGGGGAGGGAGACCCCCAGATATCCCCAAGGACTGCTACCCCTTTTGCTCCAGCCTCATACAACGTTGAGACCCTCGTTGGATCCACTCCACCTATCGCTATCACTGGAACCTTGACCCGTGTAGTCAACTTTTCTAATGGATCCAATCCCAAAGGCACAGTCTCAGGATGAGAGCTTGTCCTAAAAATAGAACCCAGAAATAAATAATCGACCCCCCCTAAACTCAAATCAACACCTTCTTGAACACTGTGGACCGACCTTCCTATAATTTTTTCTGGGCCCAACATTTCACGAACTTTTTCTGGAGGTAAAGATCGTGCTCCTAGATGAACACCATCTGTTTGATACATCAAAGCAAGATCTACCCTATCATTTACAACAAACTTTGTTCCATTCGTTTTAGCTATGGGCGATAGCGCTTCAGCTAATTCCACAAGCTTTCGCAAGGATGTACCGGGACCCCTTAGATGAAACACCTTAACAACTCCCGACGTTAGCACGCCAGTTGCATTTGCAATAAAATTTCTGTGGCTTAGAACACTATCGTCAGTGATCACATGAAGCTCCAGTCTCATTGAAATCTTTGACCTGCCTCTGTTCCTCTCCCACGGATCCATGAAGAAGTGCTCATCCTTTTTTTTCCAGAAGGTTGCACCTCTCCAATTTCTAGAGCCCCTTGCCCTGTTGCTACCCTAAGGCCAGATATGTCATTTGCATCCAAAACCGTCCCGGGCAGTGACCCAGTAACCGATGTTAGTGAAGGAATCGCATTAAATAGCTTGGTTGGCTTACCCTTCAATAGCGACCAGGCACCTGGAATCTTATCCATTCCTCTTATCATATTAGCGATCACTGTTGCATCCTGTGACCAATCGATTTTTGCCACGCTTTTGTTGATTTTAGGAGCATATGTAACCATAGACTCATCCTGTTCCCTGCTCTTTATGGATCCGTTCTCTATGGATTCCAGTACTTCTGTCAGGGCTCTAGCTCCAGAAACTGCCAGGCGTGCTTCCAATTCAAAAGCAGTCTCGCTGACGCCTATCTCTTCCTGCAGTTGCATCAAAATAGGTCCAGCGTCCATCTCTTCTACCATACGCATCACCGTAACACCTGAGGTTCTAAACCCTTTGATAATCGCCCAGTTGATAGGCGCTGCTCCCCTCAATGATGGCAGAAGTGAAGCATGGACATTAATACACCCCAGTGGAAACATCTCTAGTATAGGCCTGGGAAGCTTCTTGCCATAGGCCACCACCACACAAACATCTGCCCCTCTCCCCCCTAGTGCCTTGAGAAACTCACCGTCACTAGGAGACTCTGGTTCGAGTACGGGTAAACCATAATTTAAAGCTTTATTTTTGACCGCAGTTCTGCGCAGATTTCGTCCTCTTCCTGCTGGACGATCTGGCCTAGTCACCACACTGACTATTTGATGTCTATTGTCGAGGAGAGCCTGGAGAGAAGGAACTGCAAAATCAGGAGACCCCCAAAATACAACCCTCACTGAGCTGACTCCTCTTTCTGACTATTTTTCCACTTATTTAAAAGGATTTTTCTCTTTAAAGGAGTCACTCTATCGAAAAAAAGGATCCCATCTAAATGATCCACTTCATGTTGAATAACCCTACTCAAAAGTCCCTCAGCTTCCAGTTCGATGGGGTTACCCAGTTCATCCTGAGCTCTGACCTTTATTTGAGATGGGCGTTTGACTATCTCTTCCATACCTGGGATACTCAAACATCCTTCCGTGGCCTTTTCTTTCGCCTTGCTAGATTCGACAATAGCAGGATTGATCAATACCAATCGTTGCGATTCTTCCAGCTCTTCTGCCCTTCCGAGGTCTATAGCACAGATTCGCAGTGACACTCCTATTTGTGGAGCTGCTATTCCAATTCCACCTGCATGGTACATTGTGTCAAAAAGGTCCTCTATTAATCCCTGAGTCTCTTTCCCAAACCCCTTTATTTTCTCTGTGGGAATGCGAAGCACCTCTTCTCCCAAGAGAACAACTCTTCTTGCTGTCACCGCTACTTCTCTCCAAACTCAATCTTACGAGAGACTCTATTTCTTTCAATTGTAATCTTGCTCTCTCCAGCTGTCCTTATGATCAAGCGATCTGGATCAGAACGAATCACTTCTCCGATAATTCCTCCACTTGTCACCACCTCATCCCCAGTTCTTAATTTCTCTATCATCTCCTGGTGACGCTGCTGCTCTTTTCTCTGTGGACGGATAAGTAGAAAGTAAAATATGGATACGATAGCGATCATATTTAGCAAAAAGATGAACGTTCCGTTTGCTCCCTCTCGCGGTGCCGCCACTATTACCGCCAATAAGGTTTCATGCACGATGTAACTCCATTTAAATTGATTGTAGTTAGGAATGGCCAACTGAAGACCACACCTCAATCTCAGAGGCGTGCTTCTCTATACAGTCTTAGCCAATCCTTAGACCATGAACTAAAACTATCATCTGCAATCCTTTTGCGGGACTCCCTTGCCAGTTGTACTAGAAATTGAATGTTGTGTATCGAGAGAAGTCTCGCGCCAAATAGTTCACCAGAAACAAATAGGTGTCGGATGTACGCCTTGTCATATTTTTCACAGGTATAACACCCACACTCAGGATCAAGTGGACTCTGATCTTCCGAAAAACGAGATGCTCTAAGATTGATTTGGCCTTCTTCTCTAGACCAAGCAGTGCCATGCCTTGCATTACGAGTTGGTGCAACGCAATCAAACATGTCACAACCTCGGCTAATCGCTTCCAGTAGGTCGTCCGGATACCCTACCCCCATCAGATAGCGAGGCACACTATCTGGAAGAGCCATATCCAAAACTTCCAACATCCTCCACATATCCTCTTTATCTTCACCCACACTGAGACCACCTATGCCTATACCATCCCATGAATCCAAATCCAAGAATGACCTGACCTGACTCAGTCTCAGGTCTTCAAAAACGTTACCCTGAGCAACTGGAAACAAACTTTGCGTTGGATTACCCTTCTCATTTTGATTCTTTTCAAACTGTTTTTTGCACCTATCTAGCCATTTCAAGGTCCGAATGTTGGCTGATTCTGCCTCAGCTCGACTTACCCCCGCTGGAGGACATTCATCAAAAGCCATAACTACATCTGCACCTAGACAATCTTGAATATCCATAACCTTCTCTGGTGTGAACAAATGTGCTGAACCATCTATGTGGCTCTTAAACACAACACCCTCATCACTGATCTCATTGGTTTTTGCTAAAGAAAATACTTGATATCCTCCTGAATCTGTTAAAATAGGCCCATCCCATCGCATGAATCTGTGCAACCCACCTAAACGTTTAACCAAATCTTCTCCGGGCCTGAGATACAAGTGGTAAGTGTTCGCCAGAATCATCGACGCTCCTGTCTCTACAAGTTCCTCTGGAGCAACACCTTTGACAGCACCATTGGTGCCGACTGGCATAAATACTGGTGTTTCTATTTCTCCGTGGGGAGTGACAAATGTGCCACATCTTGCAGATGCCGAACTGCTATGTAAGGTGTATTCGAACATGATTTAAGTGTCTGTAGATACCTTTCCGAATAGTTTTAAAAATGTACCAGATGCTAACTTGGCCCAAGCTTTCATCTTTCAATCCTAATCAAAACTCATTCGATGACCATAGCATCTCCATAAGAATAGAAACGATATCTCTTTTCAATTGCTTCAGCGTAAGCACTTAGCATTGTTTCGTAACCACAAAATGCAGCTACCAGCATCAGCAGCGTCGACTTCGGCAAGTGGAAATTAGTTATCAAGCCATCAACAACCACACATTTACTAGGAGGTCTTATAAATAAATCTGTCTCTCCGGGACCAGGCCTGACAACACCCTCATTCCCCGCACTCTCCAAAGTTCTAACTACCGTGGTGCCCACAGCCCAGATACGCCTGCCTTGTGACTTTGCCCTGTTTATTATTGTTGCTGTTGTATCTGGAACTATATACTTCTCCTTATGCATGTGATGATTTTCCAGGTGGGTTGAATCAACGGGCCTAAAGGTCCCTACACCGACGTCTAAAGTTACAGGCACTCGTTGCACACCTTTTCGATCAATACTGTCCAACAGCTCGGTTGTAAAATGCAGCCCTGCCGTGGGAGCTGCCACAGAACCAATATGTTTTGAATAAACAGTTTGGTAACGCTCGCGATCAATCGCCTCTTCCTCTCTGTTCAGATACGGCGGGAGAGGCATGCGACCATGTTTATTCAGCAAATTTTCAACCGTATCTTCACTCACTAGTCGAACCAATCGGTTCCCATCAGGTAAGATTTTCAAAATCTCTATGGCAAGGTCATCGCTTACTTGAACTACTCGTCCTGATTTTAATTTCCCTCCTGGTCGAACCAAGGCCTCCCAAATCTTTGATTCAAAAGAATCCTTGAAATGCCCAAGACTTGAGTGGGTCATAGCAGGATCAATTTGTTCAGTCCATGGTTTAAGCAGTAGGATTTCACAGTAGGCACCAGTTGGCTTATGACCTACCAACCTAGAGTGAATAACTTTAGTATCATTCACCACTAGAACATCCCCAGACCTAAATAAATCAACCAAATCCCCAAACAATAGATGCTTGAGTTTCTGTCCCGACCGAGAAACCTTTAGCAACTTACTTTGATCTCTGCGATGGGCTGGATAGCTAGCTATAAGTTCTGAAGGTAAGTCGTAGTCATAATCGGACAGTTGCGTACCTTTCATGACAACCAGATTAATCAACCAAATCCAACTGTTCTTTCTCCTGTTGATTCCCGGCTCTTTTAGGTGGGTCAAAACCACACTTTACGTAAGCACGACTGGTAGCGACCCTGCCTCTGGGAGTTCTCATTAGAAAACCTTCCTGGATGAGAAAAGGTTCGTAAACATCCGTGAGAGTGGAAAGATCCTCACTGATCGCAACAGCGAGTGTTTGAGCTCCAACGGGACCTCCATCAAATTTTTCAATAATAGTTCTAAGAACCCTATCATCCATCTCGTCTAGGCCATACTCATCTACCTCGAGCATACGCAAGGCTTCTTCGGCGACCTTCTTTGTAATAGTGCCATCAGCACGTACTAATGCATAATCCCTAACTCTACGGAGCAACCTATTTGCGATCCTAGGAGTTCCCCTTGAACGCTTCGCTAAAATTTCCGCACCCTCTGGAGCACATTCTACATTCATGATCATGGAGCTTCGAACTATTATTTCTTCTAATTCTTCTGGAGGATAAAAATTCACCCTCTGGATAATGCCAAATCGAGATCGCATAGGGGATGTCAGTAATCCGAAACGAGTGGTTGCACCTACAAGAGCAAATCTTTCCACATCCATCGTCATTGTCTGAGCTTTAGGTCCTTCTGCCAAGCGGATTTCCACTCGAAAATCTTCCATAGCGGGGTACAAATACTCTTCCATAACTGGACGTAATCTGTGTATCTCATCGATAAAAAGAATGTCTCCTTCTTCTTGATTGCTCAGCGGACCAACCAAATCGGCAGGCTTCTCAAGGATCGGACCAGAAGTAGCCCGAAATCCTACCCCCATCTCTTTCGCTAAAAGTGAAGCTAATGTCGTCTTTCCTAATCCTGGAGGGCCGTGAATTAACAAATGATCGAGGGGTTCATCACGACGTAACGCAGCTTCAATCGAAACTTTCAACGCTTCTTTTACTTTGTTTTGTCCAATGAATTCATGCAGACTGGTTGGCCTAAGCTTCGGCTCCGACAATACTTCTCTATCGATAGTTTCAGGGGTCGTTATCTCATGTCTGTCTTTCATGCCCTGGCATTCCTAGACTTAAGTCAATGTCATTGTTGAGACAACACGACCCTGATCAAGTCGTCTGTGTTAGTGATATCCTCTACCTCTGTAACTGATCGAACTGCTGCGTCTGCATCTACAAAAGAATAACCGAGGGACACCAACGCAGCCACAGCTTCTTGAGAACTTGCTCCCAATACACCTGAAGTCAAGTCCGATCCATCTGCCAGATCTTCTACTTTATCAACTAATTCCAACGCTATACGTTCCGCCCTCTTTTTCCCGACTCCGCTCACCTGAGTAAGAGCACCGACGTCCTTTTCCATCAGTGCTTTTATCAAACGGATGTACGAAAAGGTCGACAACATAGCTAAAGCCATTTTAGGCCCAACACCAGTTGCACCAAGAAGTCTTTTAAAGAGTTCTCGCTCCTTGCTTTCTATAAACCCATATAGTTTGATGGAGTCATCTCGGACGACTTGAAGTGTAAAAATTTCAAATTCTGATACCAGATGCTCTGGAATTCTCTCCAAAACACTTAAAGGCACATACACCTCGTAGACCACTCCACTGGCTGTCTCCAGCTCTATTTGATCAACCTGACGAGCTAGTATAGTTCCTTTTAGTCGGCTAATCATTGAAGTTACTCAGGATAGTGTGTGACAAAGCGACGGCCACCGCGTCGGACGCGTCGGACGGACTGGGAGCTTCCTTTAAATTCAACCTTTTTTGGACCATAAATGCCACTTGATCCTTAGTAGCATTCCCATTTCCCACGACAGCTTTTTTGATCTCCTTAGGGCTATACTGGGCAACTGGAACATCACAAACTTCCGCAGCCAAAAGAATGACTCCTCGTACATGTCCCAACATCAGCGCACTCCGAGCATTTTTCCCTACAAAAATATCTTCCACTGCTAGTACGTCCGGTTGAAATTGCTCAATGGTCGATCTTACTTCATCATAAATCTCCCTGACACGCACCCCTAATAATTGCTGGGATGAGGTTCTAAAAACACCACACTCTCTCAACAAATATTGGCTGGCTGGCATGCATTCGATCACCCCATAACCCGTCACCATCGTACCAGGGTCAATCCCCAAGATCAACTTCGAATTCAAGCTAAACCACCTGATCTAATATCTTATCGTCAAAATCGGCGTTCGAAGATACCTGCTGGACATCATCGCAATCCTCCAGGGATTCTAGGATCTTCAGAAGTTTCTTTGCATCACCCACACCCACTTCTATCTCATTCTTCGGTACCCAACTCAACACAGCTCTATCCATTTTAATGCCTGAGTTTTTCAATTGTTCCTGAACTTCATGAAAATTTTCAGCATTAGTTATGACCACTGTTTCCCTATCGTTTTGAACCACATCATCGGCACCCACTTCTATGGCTAAATCAAACAGATCTTCTTCCAGGTGATCACCTTCCAGGTAAATCATCCCTTTTCTGTCAAACTGCCAGCCAACTGATCCTGTTGTACCAAGACTACCTGCATTCTTTGTTAATATATGCCTGATATCGGCGACAGTCCTGTTTTGGTTGTCAGTAAGAGCTTCTATATATAAAGCAACACCACCAGGCCCATAGCCTTCGTATGCAACTTCCTCATAATTTACCCCCTCCAGATCACCCGTTCCTTTCTTAATCGCCCTAGTGATATTATCGGCAGGCATATTGCCAGCTTTTGCAGTATCCACAGCCAACCGTAAACGTGGATTGAAAGCAGGATCTCCACCCCCATCTCTGGCTGCTACCGTTATCTCCCTGATGAGCTTAGTGAATATCTTGCCCCGTTTTGCATCAGTAACTGCTTTTTTCCTTTTGATTGTCGCCCACTTACTATGTCCAGAC
The DNA here is from genome assembly GCA_045561015.1 of Longimicrobiales bacterium. Lineage (GTDB taxonomy): Bacteria > Gemmatimonadota > Gemmatimonadetes > Longimicrobiales > Gaopeijiaceae. The sequence goes on from JBJKYO010000090.1 coordinate 17,909, forward strand.
ACTATTTCCTCTTTGGTTAAACCTAAGATGAATTTTCATTGTTATTAGCAATTAATCTAGGTATTTCTTTTTCTGGAACTGCGTCAAACCCAAAATCTTTGCGGGAGTGGTGAGCCCTTCCTTGTGTAATAGCCCTTAAAGATGTCGCGTACCTATAAAGTTCAGATTCGGGGATTAAGGCCTTGACGGTCGTTCGACCCTCTTTAGGCTCCATTCCCAAGACCTTGCCCCGACGGCCGTTGATATCACTCATAATATCTCCTACATATTCGTCAGGAGTTGTAACTGAAACTTCTATGATAGGCTCTAGTAAAACAGGCCT
>JBJKYO010000091.1:0-17510 GCA_045561015.1 Longimicrobiales bacterium
GATCAACCGGGTATTGGTAATATCATCTAAGGGATTGGCTCCCAGAACAATAAAATCTGCTTTTTTCCCTACTTGAACCGTGCCAACATCTTCCATTCTAAGCAAAGCAGCAGAATTTGCCGTTGCAGACACAATCACATCAGCTGCACTCATTCCAGCCCTCACCATATCTTCGAGTTCCAAATGTGGGGCCCACGGAGAACTCCCATCTGTGCCGAAAGAAATGGTCACACCTGCTTCATGAAGTCTCACTAAATTGCGAGCCTGAATACCAAATCTCTCTTGAGCAACAGGACTTGGAAAATCCTCCATTAATTCCTGACCTGCCAGCATCTCCTCCAGCTCACTGGCCACAATAGTGGCATCAAGCCAAGATAGATCAGAAGGAACACCTGAACCTGGCAAATTAGGGACTAAAACCACTTGAGGTCGGTCAGTCCAGAGTTGAATGAGTTCATCATCTACATCCATATCTCTTATGCCGTGCGCAAACATATCGATCCCAGCCCTTAGCAGACCCTTAGCATCTTCCAGCCTATAAACGTGTGCCGTCACCCTCAGATCGTTTTTGTGAGCCTCATCTATTACTGCACCGTAAAGTTCGGGCGACAAACGCTCGTAACTCCCTCCCCTGCTATCAACCCATATTTTCACGAAATCCACATTTTGTGCAGCTAATTCCAAAACTGCAGCTCGCGCCTCATCTTCTGAAGTGATCCAATATGGTATCTCGGTTCTTCCAGCTTCTGGGCTGGTGATTCCTCGCCCTGCAGATTGAGATCTAGCTGCATCAGCTATCTCTTCTCCTCTCATCTGCAAACCAACTCCCCCTTCATCTAAACCAAGGCTAATCGCCGCGGTTGTCCCATAGTAAAGTGTATGTTGTAACTGACTAATACGTTCGGATCGATCATTTGAAAGATGGAAATGTGCATTAATCAGAGTCGGCATTACCGTAGCTCCATCCAAGTCAATACTGGTTCCGTCCAACATGTCACCGGCATCACTTCTTGAGCCAACCCAAGCGAAACTCTCATCCTCCACAACAAACACCCCATCCTCAATGACTGATCCGTCTCCAATAATGAGGCGAGCTCCTTCGAAGACAGTTGTAGAAGTCATCTCGTTCCCAGAGTCACTAAGCCCACAGCCCCATAAAACCAACAATACAATTAGAAATCTAGATCTCATCATTTCCTCCACTTTCTAAGAAATTATTGTTTCTGTGATGTATCTTTCTCTTTTTTGATGCTGCACTCATTCTCTGTCAGAATCTTCTTCTGAAATAGGCCGATCTTCGGATTCCGATTCTAAAGTTTCCAATACTTGACGCCATTCAAATTTGTTGCCAATTCCACGGACATAATGATCCATCCAAGCTTTCTCACTCACTGCTTTAACCAATCTATTTCTTGGCTGAGTGATGCCGTGGGTACGCCCCGGATACATAAATAACTCAGTAGGGACGTTCAGTTTCTTCAGTGCCATGTGCAACTCAACTGACTGCGGACTCGGAACCCTTGGATCACCTTCCACCACATGGATCATCGTTGGAGTGCTCGCATCGGCGATATATTTCAAGGGAGATTGATCCCAATAGGTATCAAAATTTTCATATAAGAAATCGTCCCCTATATAAAACTGCCTATTTCGTTGCACATCACTCTGAGCGTACATACTGATCCAATTCATCGTTCCAGCTCCAGAACTAATGGCCTTGAAGCGATCAGTATGCGTAAGAATCCAATTAGACCAGTGTCCACCTGCACTCCATCCTAGAGCTCCCATTCTATCCCCATCCACAATTCCTTCTTCAATCAGATAATCCACTCCTGTCATTATATCGTCATAACCCAGAGTGAAATAATCACCGACAATATCAGTACGGTGTGCGTTTCCGTAATTGACTGAACCACGGTAGTTTGGCCTCAAAACTACGTAGCCAGCACCAGCATAGACCTGAGAGTTATAACCCCCATTGAAATCCAATTGGTCTGCTCCAGCTGGACCCCCATGAATCGCTACGATCAGAGGATACCTTTCTCCCTCCTCATAACCCACTGGATAAATCAAAACTCCTCCGACGGTCTTACCGTCCGTTGAAGTCCAGTTGACCTCTAGCTGTTCACCTAACAACATGTTGCTCACCTGAGGGTTTACATCTACCAGTTGCACCCAGGAAGATCTGTCCTCCATCCTCTGAATGTCAGGAACTGTGAATAGGGTTGGCGGCGTTTTCGGGTCGGCATAACTAATCAATATCTGACCACTATTCAGATCTCTACTTACAGACAGCCTGGCCCTTTCATCTGTGATCTGACTAACCCTATCATTTTCAACATCCAACGCATGCAATTGAGTTGTGACTCGAACACCTGCATTGAAGTAAATAGTCTTTGAATCGTCTGACCAAAATCCCATTCGTAAGCTTTGATCGAATGCAGAACCCAATTTCTTGAATGACCCACCTTCATGATCAACCTCACGCAAGTAAATCCTACTTTCAGTCATGGAATATCTAGACATGTCATCGGGTCCTGAAAAGGCCATCCACTTACTATCCGGAGAAAAGCTTATCAAGCCTTCACCGACTTCGAAATTATCTGTTAAACGTTCAATGGCATGGGAGGAAACGTTCAGTAGGTATTGATCAGAATATAACCGAGCCCCGGTGATGTTTCTTTCATATCTCTCTGTCGAGCCCCCAGCAAAGGCAATCCATGCAGCATCTGGAGACACAGCAAAACCGTTCACACTGTAAGTATCGCTGTGAGTCATTTGAACTTCAGCCAGATCATCCATGGCAATCCCCCACAAACTAGCAAGAGGAGTGACCATATTTTTGACATCAACACTGAAGCCTTCATCCAAGCGCCGACTGTTGTCTTCGTCCAAGAAATCGGTGCGGGTAAAGTATACGTGTCGGCTGTCTGGAGACCATTCCCAATTCTGAACCCCAGAAGCACCTCTAGTAATCTGCTGTGGTTCAGCACTCAATAGTCCAGCCACTGGCAATCTGTGCAGTTGTTCCCTGCCTTCCTCCCCACTTCTATAAATCAGCCACGCACCATCCTTACTAAAAGCAAAATCTGTGACTCCCCACTTTGTCGCTGTAACCGCTCTGGCTTCTCCACCATCTGGACGCATCATGTAAAGCTGTTGTCCTTGACGATCTTCAGCTTGGTCTCTATCGGAAGCGAATACAAAGAATGTGCCATCTCTCGACCAGGCAGGTGAAGTTTCATCCTTATCTCCGGTAAAGGTCAGCTGTCGAGTGGACTCCACACCCTCTTTCATGGAGACCAAATAAAGATCTGACTGAGATTGGTCCTCTTGCCAATCTGGAGTACTAACAGAGTGCAGCAACCATTCCCCATCTGGACTTGGAGTCCAAGATCCAGAACGAGCAAATTTTTGTGCGTCCAAGAATGTCATCGGTCTAGGTTCAACTATATCGCTCTGTCCAGCTACAGAACCGACACTGCAAAATACAGCCAGCGAAGCTCCAATGAATGAATTTGTGAGAGTCTTCTGATATGTAATTGATAGCATTTTTACCTCAGAGAAATGGTTTTAGATACCTACGAACATACTGCCTCAACTCAGCTTGCAACACTCTGCATCTCCCCAGCCCTTGGACGGAAGACTCTTCGTCATAGCCAATCGGTTGCCATCTTAGAATAGCACAATGGTCGACGGAGATTAATGACTGACCTATATTCCAGCTTCATTCAACAAAAAAACAAAAAAACCTGGGACAACGTTACTTGAAAAGAATTATCATTACTGGTGCGGGTGGACAGATAGGATCCGAACTAGTCACCTCCCTCCGGGAGCGATATGGGACAGAAGCCGTTATGGCCACAGACATACGCCCTCTACCTGATGCTGTCTCCAACGATGGCCCAACCGCCATCCTAGATGCTCAAGACCACAATGCTGTTGCACAAGCTGCGCTCGCACATAAAGCGGATACTATTTTTCACCTGGCTGCAATTCTTTCTGCAGTGGGAGAAGAGAATCCCAGCAGGGCCTATGACATCAACATGGGAACACTGCGATCCGTTCTAGAAGTTGCTCGCCAGGAGAAATACTCGGTATTCACACCCAGTTCTATAGCTGTTTTCGGTCCAACGAGTCCAAAAGAAAAGACCCCGCAGAATACAGTAATGCGGCCGACTACAATGTACGGAATCACTAAAGTCGCGGGAGAGCTGTTATGCGACTACTACCATAGAAAGTACGGTGTTGACACAAGAGGTGTCCGTTATCCTGGCCTGATATCCTATGGTGCTCCTCCCGGAGGAGGAACCACTGACTGGGCTGTGGATATTTTCTTTCAAGCCGTCCAAAAGAACAGATATACTTGTTTTCTAGATAAAAATACAACTCTACCCATGATGTACATGCCTGACGCTATTGAAGCTTCCATCCAGTTAATGGAAGCTGATCCCAATAGGTTGGTCCATCGCAACGCTTTTAATGTGACCGCCATGCACCTTAACCCCCAAGCATTGGCGAATCAGATTAAACAACACCTTCCGAACTTCACCATCGAATACCAAGTAGACCAACATCGCGAAGCCATAGCCCAGAGTTGGCCAAGGACTATCGATGATAGCGCTGCTAAACAAGAATGGAATTGGTCACCTAAGTACAATTTAGAGAGTATGACAGCAGAAATGATTACTGAACTTTCCCATTCTTTGAACTAACCACCAAATGCAAAGATTATCCCCAACTCATAGGAGGTGACCGGATATGCCTTCCGATCGCTTGAAGCAAGTTTTTAAACAAGAAGTATCAGAGTTACATGAAACTGGTATAGCAAAAGGCAAAGAAAACATTGTGACGGAAGTCAAACGTGCTCAGGAGAATAGAGGACCTCGCTTTTTGCTAGAAGGAGAAGGCAAAAAAGAATTTATTCGTCTTAATTCGAACTCTTACCTCGGGCTAGGCCTTCATCCAGAAGTTATTGATGCCGAAGAAAAAGCATCCGCTCAGTTTGGAGCAGGTCCAGGTGCCGTCCGATTTATAAGTGGATCATACTCTGCTCACAGAAACTTAGAGTTGGAATTGGCTGATTTTCATAATCGACAAGCTTCCATGATTTTTTCTTCCGCCTATGCTACGATAATCTCGACAATAACCTCGGTTGTGACTAAAGACACTGTAGTAATCAGTGATGAATTAAACCACAACTGCATCATAAATGGGACTAGGATGTCCTCTGCATGCGGTAAGGCCATTTATCCACACCTTGATATGGATGCGCTGTCATCTTCCTTAAAAGAATGGGCCGGAAAAGCCAAAAGAGCCCTAATAATCACGGATGGTATTTTCAGTATGAGGGGCGACCATGCTCCTTTAGACCAAATAATGGAGATAGCCCAAGAGCACGATTATATGTACGAGGAAAACGCTGTGGTCCTGGTCGACGATTCACACGGAGTCGGTGCGATGGGAAAAACTGGGCGTGGAGTAGAAGAGTTTACCAAATCAACCCCAGTTGACATTCTAGTTGGAACCTTGGGCAAAGCTTTCGGAGTAAACGGAGGGTATGTGACTTCTTCCAACGCCGTTATCGATTTTCTCAGGGAAAAATCACCGATGTACATTTATTCTAATCCTATCACTGTCGGAGAAGCCTCTGCCGCCAGAAAAGCAGTACAAGTCGTGAACAGTCATGAGGGAAGATCCCTGTTAAAAAACCTCAGAGATCTTACCAAATATTTTGAAGACGGAGTGACCGCCATTGGTATGGAAACGATTCCTGGAAATCATCCAGTTGTTCCTCTAATGATACGGGATACTGAGCAAACCCGCTCTCTAACAGACTACCTATACCAACATGGTGTTCTGGTGACTGGATTGACCTATCCGGTGGTACCCGAAGGTGACGAGGAAATCAGAGTCCAGATTAATGCCGACTTGACCATGGAAGACATTGATTCTGTGCTTGCATTACTGCGGGCTTATCAAGAGAAGAATGATTAGGAAATCTTCACCGACATATTTTCTTAAATAGGCACTACGCTCACCGGACAAACTTTCAGTTCAGCAGTCTGTGTGACGGGGTCATATCCAGATCCTGTAAGGACGTTCACCGGCACGTCGTTAAAACTGAAAGATGTAAACACCGTACCCCTAGGTGATCTTACAGTCGCTTCGACTTTAACCTTCACCGACCCTCTTCGGCTGGAGACAGTGGCGAATCCTCCATCCTTTAAACCCCATTCCTTTACATCTTTTGGGTGAACTTCCAGAGATTCTTCTGAAAGCAGATAATCGATACCCGCAGATCGACCGGTTTGCGTTCTGGTATGGTAAGAAGCAAGCCTACGTCCAGTAGTTAGCCAAACTGGATAATCTGCATCAATTGTTTCAGCGGGGTCTCTGTACTCCGTTTGTGCGAACAGACCCCTCCCGTTTATAAAACTGCCTTCATGAAGGCGAGGCGTTCCTGGATGATCTGCGTCAGGAACAGGCCAACAGAACTCACCTTGATCAATTCGATCCCAATCTAAGCCGTTATAGGTGGGTGAAAGCTGACAACATTCATTGAAAACCTCCCGAGCACTGTCATAGTCAAAGCCCTCAAAACCCATCCTTTTAGCCAATTCTGAAATAATCCACCAGTCGGGTTTGGCTTGGCCTTTCGGCTCCACCGCTGCCCGCAGTCGTTGCACTCTCCTTTCAGTATTAGTCTGTGTCCCATCCACTTCGGTCCAGGATGCTGCAGGGAAAACAACATCAGCCATAGCAGCCGTTTCAGTAAGAAACAGGTCCGTAACCACTAAAAAATCCAGACTTTTTAAAGCACGTTCGCAATGATTACGATCAGGATCGGTTACTACTGTGTTTTCACCATCAATCAACATGGCCCTGATTTGGTCTCCGCACATATCCAAAGCAGTGACTTTAGTAATTCCTAGTTCCAGGTCGACCTTTCTTCCCCAAGCTTTTTCAAATTTTCTTTGGACATCAGGATCCGTGACCGATTGAAAACCAGGATAGTTGTTGGGCAAAGCACCCATATCACCAGCCCCCTGAATATTGTTCTGGCCACGCATAGGATTTATACCCGTACCTTCTCTCCCAATATTACCCGTCAATAAAGCGAGGTTGCATAGACTTTGAACATTCTCTACACCACAAATGTGCTCCGTTATTCCTAAGGTATAGTATATTGCACCTCTACTAGCAGAACCGTATAAAAGAGCTGCTTTCTCTATCTCTTCCGGGGCTATCTCACATATCTCAGCAGCCCATTCAGGAGTAGCCTTCTCTATATGTTTTAGGAATTTCTCAGGATCTTCGGTACGCTCATTCATAAACTGCTTATCAATCAAACCTTCTCTGGAAATAACATGAGCCATGGCCAAAAGCAGAGCTGTATCGGAACCCACTCGAATCGGCAGATAAAGATCTGCCAAGTTAGCCAACTCTATCTTTCGAGGATCTGCAACTATTAATTTGGCGCCCTTGGCCAGAGCTCTCTTGAGACGAGTGGCGGCCACAGGGTGTGCTTCTGTCATGTTAGTGCCAATGCAAAAAATCACATCAGGCTTTTCCATGTCAGCCAATGGATTGGACATCGCACCCCGTCCAATACTTGCCGCCAGACCGGCGACGGTAGGAGCGTGTCAGGCTCGACTGCAGTTATCTATATAATTGGTGCCGAGTCCAGCTCTAACGAATTTTTGCATTACATATGCCACTTCATTCGGCGCACGACCAGATGCAATAGCATAGAGACTGTGACGACCATGCTCTTCAACCACGTCACTCAGCCCTTTCGCAGCATGATCCAAAGCATCTTCCCAAGATGCTGGTTCCAAATCACCCTCATCATTCCTGACCAATGGTGTTGTCAGACGGTCGCGATGTCCTACGAAATCATAGGCGAACTGCCCTTTGACACAGAGAGCCCCGTTGTTTGCTGGGCCATCCATAGCAGGAAGAACTCCTATCACTTTGTCTTCCCTGGAAAGAACGTCAATCGAGCATCCCACTCCGCAGTAGGTACAGATAGTCCTAGTCTTTTTGGTCTCACCAGGCACTTCCTTGTTCGCCAGTGCTTTCAAATCTGCTAAAGCCCCGGTGGGACAAGTCTGTACGCATTGTCCACAGAAAGTACATGCCGAATCGTTGAGCAAACCCTCAAACTCCGTGGAGATCTTGGTACTAAAACCCCTATTTATGACCGTGATTGCATAATCACCTTCCTGTTCTGCACAAACACGGACACATCGATAGCAGGAAATGCAATTGTCGTAATCTCTTTTGATGAATGGATTTGGATCGGCCTCAAAGCTCTGGCCTGACTGTTTTCCTCCAAAACGTCCTGATCGGGCATCATACTTGTCTGCCAGCACCTTAAGTTCTTGGGACGCATAGCCAGACAGAGGATCCACATCGATTTCCCTGTTTTCCGATGTGACCATTTCGAGCAGAACTCTTCTGTGCATGTCCAGCCGGCCACCTGCAGTTTTCACACGCATCCCAGACGCAGCCTTAGCAGTGCAGGAAGCCACTGGATTCCTAGACCCCTCTACCTCAACAATGCACATCCGACAACCGCCAAATGGATCCAATCTTGAATCGTAGCAAAGGGTTGGAATATCTATCCCTTCTCTCTCAGCTACCTCATAGAGAGTTTCACCGGGATCAAAACCAACCTCTTCACCATTCAAATGCAGTGTTGGCTTTTTCACCGTACCCTCATTTTCATTTTTCATTTCAATAGACTCATTGACATCATCCTGTCACATGATCAGAAACTCTACTTGGAAAGTACTTCAGAAGACTATCAGAGATCAATGGAGCGGCCATGCCTAAACCACAAGCACTCGTTTCTGTCATTGTCTTGCCCAGGTCCATTACCTCATCTAACCAGTCCTGAAGATCCGATGGCCCAGCAGTACCGGCTAACCTTTCCATCAGCCTCTGTGTACCTATTCGACAAGGGAAGCACTTGCCACAGGACTCGTGGGCAAAAAACTCCATTGCCTGAAATGCTACTGTCATCATATCCCTAGTATCGTCAAAAACCATTATACCTCCAGCCCCTAAGAATGACCCCTTAGCACGTATACTCGGTTCATCCAAAGTCACGTCTAGATCATCACCGGCTAGAAAACCACCAGAAAGTCCCGCCATAGTAACCGCCTGAACTGAACGGCCTTCTGCACAACCTCCTGCCCATCCTTCAATTAATTCCCTTAGCGGAAACCCTAAAGGAACCTCATAGTTGCCGGGCCTTAAGATATCGCCCGATAGACTAATTATCTTAGTCCCCGAAAGATCTCCAATACCTAAGTCATGATACCAATCTGCCCCCTTATGAACGATCGGAGGAACTGAGGCCAATGTTTCAACGTTATTCACCACAGTAGGCAAATCCTCATAGCCATTAGTTACGGGATAAGGTGGACGATTACGAGGGAAAGGATGTTTTCCTTCAAGGCTGTTGAGTAGCGAAGTCTCTTCTCCACAAATATAGGCTCCTGCCCCTCTCCTTATGTAAAGCTCAAAACTGAAATCACTACCTAGAATACTTTCCCCCAGGAAACCTTTATCACGCGCTTCTTGTATCGCATCTCTAAGGATTACTTCGGTTTCTGGATACTCATACCTCAAATAAATAAATCCTCTGGCTGATCCAGTGGCATAAGCAGCGAGAATCATACCTTCAATCAGAGCGTGTGGATCGTGATCCATGATACATCTGTCTTTGAAGCAGCCTGGCTCACCTTCATCAGCATTACATACTACAGTTTTAGGATCACCAGCTGCTTCCGCTACTGCTTGCCATTTCTTACCCGTAGGAAACCCTGCACCTCCCCTTCCGGCCAGACCAGAACTGTCGATAAGCTTTATAAGAGCTTCAGGCCCTAAGTCCAAGGCAATCTTCAGGGCTTTATAACCCCCAGTACTCAAGTAACCTTCAACACTGGCTCTTCCAGGAGATCTAATGTCTAAGAAAACACATTCTTCGTGTCCTCCTGGAACTAATGGTGGCATAGGGGATGGCCTATTCTCTAAACTGGACCCAGGCAGAGCCACAAGAGTTTCACGTCCTTTTAGCACGGGTATGGGCTCGTCACACCTTCCTGAGCAAGGCATAGAAGAAGATCCATCTAAACTCTGCAAAACGTCATCAGCACCGTGCAACTTACAAATGGGTCCTGTGCAAACACGAGGAGCATCGAGTCCGCCAGGCTCCCTTGAAAAATGGTGATAAAAGGTCACCGTCCCAAAAAGATCTGCAACAGGAATCTTCATAGATTTGGCTATTTCTCGAAGTGCTTCCTCCGACAAATACCCATCCCTATCGTGAAATTCCTGTAGGACCCCCAACAAAGGTGCTGGTTCATCCTTCCATCGGAAGATGATTTCCTGGTCGCTGATAGTCTTCATTTGAACTTAACTCTGGCCAAAATTAGCTCTTAAAGCAAGAAGCTCGAACTCCTTGGTTAATCTCTAGCAAAAAGAAACATAGTACGTATGCAGGGGAAAAAGCTTTACATTATAGGTAGGCTAAAAGAGCAATAATTACGAGTGGCAGATCATTCTATCAAGATTGTGAATTACAAAACACAAACAGGATACTAAAGTAAATGCTTACTGACATAGAAATTGCACAATCAGCAAAACTCAGACCCATCGCAGAAGTAGCTCAGAAAATAGGCCTCGATTCTGAAGAAATTCAGCCTTACGGACATTACAAGGCCAAAATTCCTCTCGACCTTATAGAAAAACGTCAGAGTAAGAACGGTAAGGTTGTACTGGTGACTGGTATCAGCCCAACGGCCGCTGGCGAAGGAAAATCCACTGTGTCGGTAGGCTTGGCAGACGCCTTAACCATACGAGACCGCAACCCTATTCTATGTCTTCGTGAACCCAGCCTAGGACCAGTTTTCGGTATAAAGGGAGGAGCAGCAGGTGGGGGATATTCTCAGGTCGTTCCAATGGCTGATATCAATCTTCATTTTACTGGTGATTTTCACGCTATCACGTCGGCACATAGCTTATTGTCAGCCCTGCTGGACAACCATTTATTTCGTCCTAACAGCTTGCAGTTAGATCATAGACAGATTACCTGGCCAAGAGCAGTCGATATGAACGATAGAGCTCTGCGAAACATAATAGTCGGGCTAGGAGGTAAAAACGGTGGAATCCCCAGAGAGGACGGCTTTGTAATAACTGCAGCCTCTGAGATAATGGCAATTTTTTGTCTGTCCCGATCTCTAAAGGATTTAACAAGAAGACTTGGAAATATTATCGTGGGATCTACGAGAAATGGCGATCCTATCCGTGCCAAAGAACTCAATGCTCATGGGGCCATGACTCTTCTACTAAAGGAGAGCCTTAATCCAAATCTCGTGCAAACTATGGGTGGAACCCCGGCCTTCATTCACGGAGGTCCTTTCGCAAACATCGCCCACGGGTGCAACTCTCTTGTTGCCACCCAAACAGCAGTTTCTCTGGGTGATATCGTTGTTACGGAAGCTGGCTTCGGAGCCGACCTTGGCGCTGAGAAATTTTTTGACATTAAATGTCGAATTGGAGAGCTACAGCCTCAAGCCGTTGTTATTGTCGCAACAATCCGAGCCCTTAAAATGAACGGTGGCGCAGGTAAAGAAACTCTGCAAAACGAAAACGTAGATGCTGTAAAGAAAGGACTTGAAAACCTAAGGGGTCACGTTGAAAATGTTAGTAAATTTGGAATCCCGCCCATTGTAGCTATCAATAGATTCGCTACCGATAGCGATACGGAGGTTTCCGCTGTATTAGAAGCCTGTCGGGAATGGAACACTACTTGTGTAGAGGCCGATCCCCACGGACAGACTGGAACTGGTTGTCTTGACTTAGCAGATGCAGTCACTGAAATGGTCGAATCTGGAACTGCCAATTATCGCCCGCTGTACCCAAGTGAAATGGGACTCAGAGAGAAAATAGAGACTATCGCCACACAGATATACGGTGCCGAAGGAGTGGATTTTGTAGGTACCTCTGGGCCAACTATTGACCATCTAGAGTCGATAGGAATGGGCAATGTTCCTGTATGCATAGCCAAAACACAGTATTCGTTCTCTGATAACCCAAAACTGTTGGGAAGACCCACGGGATTCAGGATCAGCGTGAGAGAGGTCACTCCATCAGCAGGCGCAGGTTTTGTTGTCGCCAAAACTGGAAGTATCATGACAATGCCAGGATTGGCTCTCCACCCTGCTTCAGAGGGTATGTCTGTATCGGACAATGGTGAAATCGTAGGTCTAACATAGTACATTTCATGCTACTGAATTTGTTCGTGAAACTAACTGAATAAGCCGATGCTTTTATCTCCAAGTGGAGGGTGAAGATGGCAGAAAAACTTGAAGACGTTCACGCTGTATTGATCGATCTAGATGGAACCATCTTTGTAGGGGACAGATTGGTTCCTGGAGCAGCTGACTCAATTGAAAACCTGCGCCGTGGCAACATCCCTATGAGATTTGGAACAAACATTTCTCGAATGCCACGAACAGCTATCGTGAAACATTTATCCGAAATGGGCTTAGAAGTTGAACTAGAAGAAGTGTTAACTGCTCCACTCGCAGCAGCTTCCTGGCTTGAAAGGAAAGGACTTTGGAATTTAGCTCTTAGGGTGGGAACAGACACTCATTCCGACTTTGCACATTTCACAATTAATGAAACTTCACCGCAAGCAGTAGTCATCGGAGATATGGGTAGCGATTGGGATTTCAATATGCTAAACACAGCATTCCAACAAATCATGGATGGAGCTGTTTTTGTTGCTCTCCATCGAAACCCCCACTGGGATACAGGAGATGGACTGGCGATGGATGCTGGTGCATTCGTCACAGCACTGGAATACGCGACGAAAAAAGAAGCAATGACATTGGGCAAACCTAGTCGTGCCTTTTTCATGGCAGCTGCAGAATCAATGGGTGTAGAGCTTTTCAATATGGCCGTGATCGGTGACGATATGAAAACAGATATAGCTGGTGCAAACGCCTGTGACGCAGCTTCTGTCTTGGTCAAAACTGGAAAATTCACTGAGGACGATCTGTATTCTAGGAATGCTAAACCCGATTTGATTCTGGATTCGGTAGCTTCACTCCCCAATGCACTAGGTGTGGGCTTCAAGTGATGACCCCCCCCAACTCAACTGGTAAAATAAACTTTCCCAACCAAACTGATCCCATAGCACTTTTCAGTGAATGGTTTATGGAGGCAAAAAACTGTGGAATAGCTCTTCATGAGTCTATGGCCCTTTCGACTAGCACCCCCGACGGCATTCCATCCTCCAGAATGGTCCTCTTGAAAAATTTCGATGCAGAAGGTTTTGTATTTTTCACTAATTACAACAGTAGAAAGGCTCGAGAAATCGTCAGTAATCCAAAAGCATCACTATTATTGCACTGGCCTACATTAGAAAGGCAAATCAGAATAGAGGGTAGTGTCACACAAACCAGTACTGAAGAGTCTCACTCCTACTTCAGAACGCGTGATAGAGGTAGCCAGGCTGGTGCCTGGGCCTCAAAACAAAGTGAAACAATCGGCGACGAATCTCTGGAAAACGAAGTACATAAAATAGAAGAACGTTTTAAAAACAAAGAAATTCCTTTACCACCCTTTTGGGGTGGCTACAGAGTTTGCCCTAATAAAATAGAATTTTGGCAGGGTCGTCCCGACCGACTGCACCAAAGGCTTTTATTTGTCCTAGAGTCGGATAAGAAATGGACTTCAACATTGCTTTACCCATGAGAGACTGCCAAGATCTGAAAGTGTTTCATCAAACATTTGGTGGTAGTGTGACTAAAGAACTGACAGCACAATAGGACAAGGGAAACCATGTCAAAAAATATCATCTTAGGTATGGGCTTTGGAATAATAGCCCTGGGTATCACACGATTCTTTTGGGCACCCTTGGAAGAACATACCCATTACCATGCTAACTGGGCTATATACATCGACGACACCCGCCTTGATCTCTCCTCCGACAAATACATGGAAGATATTTCCAGTTGCTACGGATCCGAGGGATATGTAACGCCAGAATCTCGAGTACATATGCATCTTGGAGAACAAGATATTGTACACATACACCATGACGGTGCCGCTTGGGGACATCTGTTAACAAACTTGGGGTTTGGATTAGGTGAAGGTTTCATAGTTTTCCCTGATGGCACGACCCTGTTAAACAACGAAAGCAAGCAGTTCACATACATTTTGAACGGTCAAATCCTCACTTCGATACATAACCAATTGATTTCATCATCGGACAGGATGCTCATAAGTTACGGATCCGGATCGATTGATTCTGTGTTACAAAATCAATTCTCCAAAGTCATGTCCAATGCAGCTGAGTACAATGACAAAACAGATCCAGCTACCTGCTCTGGAAGTCACGAACCCCTACCATTACTGGACAGAATAAAATTGGCCTTTTGGGGTTAACCACTTTTATCAATCATTGTGTCAGTGTGCCACAATCAATATTCTTGTGATTGAGTACCACATCTTATAGCAATCGCAATACAACCTGTTCCGTTTTCTGGAGAATAGAGATGCGTCGACCAACATTTTGCACTTTACTTATAACAGCTCTTGTAATAGTGGCTGGGGAAATAGTAGCACAAACCTCCGGTCCTTCAAATGGATCATTAGTCATCGTTGGTGGGGCAATGAGGGACCCAGGGATTATGCAGAGGTTCATGGACCTGGCCGGAGGAAATGACTCCCCAATTGTAGTTATCCCTACGGCTGGAGGAGATGAAGAGTACGACCAATTCTATTCTGGGCTGAAAGCTTGGAGAGATATGGGGGCTACTAACATGACTGTGCTACACACTAAAGACCGCTCCATGGCTGATTCAGAAGCTTTTGTAAGTGCTATCACCGAAGCAACCGGAGTATGGTTCCCAGGGGGCCGTCAGTGGCGACTGGCAGACTCATACTTGGACACGAGGACAGAAGAAGAGCTATGGAAATTATTAGAAAGAGGTGGGGTGATAGGCGGATCATCTGCAGGAGCTAGCATTCAGGGATCTTACTTGGTTCGAGGTGATACCCAAACAAATGAAATTATGATGGGAGACCATGAGGTTGGTTTTGGATTTTTGACAAATTCTGCCATAGATCAACACCTACTAATGCGAAACCGTCAATTTGATCTGGTCGATGTCATCAACGAACACCCAGAACTCCTGGGCATTGGAATAGATGAAAACACTGCTATAGTGGTAACTGGAGACGAATTTGAGGTCATCGGCCAAAGCTACGTTGCAATTTACGACAATACTCGAATGATAGGAGATAGAGGTTTTAGCTATTTCCTAGCTCCAGGTGACAGGTTTGATATGCAGACTAGAGAAGCAAGAAGACCAGCCAGAACGTTCCAAGCTGTCGACCGAGCCCAACCAAAACGTTGGCCTGGAGGATAGAACTCAACAAAATCAGTACTCATTGGTATCCGAACTGTTTTGAGATCATAAATGAAGTGGTTATTCGACACCACAAAAACGCATTGCGTTTAATGCCAATGTACTTGTGGCAATCAAGACTTCCTCTATAGGAACAAACTCATCTGGTCGATGTGCATCACGGACGTTTCCAGGTCCATAAAGTACAGCTGGAGTGCCACCATGATTAACAAGGAGGCCCATATCGGAACCATAGGGTACTCCCGTGACCATAGGTTCAGTCTCAGTCACCGTCTTGTGAGATTCTATAACAGTGGCAGCAATACCAACATTCGGATCTACGGAAGCTGCTTCGAAACGCCCACCCCACCACTCTATTTCTGGTTTATGAATACTCAACCAACCATCATCTAAGGCAGCCCTCTCCAGGACATCCTCAAATTCTTCCCTGGCTTTCATCAACTCTTCTCCTGGACGAATTCCATATCTTCCCTCTAGGAGCACACCTTCAGACACAGAGGAAGCCCATTCTCCACCAGTAATTTTTCCAACACAGATAGGGAAAGGTAGGTCTCCTGGAATGCTTGGATGGCCTCCTTCGTTACGCTTCTTCTCAAATGAATCAAGAGCTGAAAGTATTAAAAAGCTTTTTTGAATAGCACTTACACCTTCCCCACGCAAGGCCCCGTGTGCAGCCTTGCCAGCCACTCGTATACGAAAATTTTGGCAACCTGCACCTGTAGTCACGACTGCTAATCCAGTGGGCTCCATCACAAGAGCACCTCTGGCTTTATAGCCACGTACGATAGCCGCCAAAGTCCCTATTCCTCCATCCTCTTCCCCTATCACACTTTCAATCATCAAAGGGGTACTCAAAATCACCCCAGCATCTTTAATCGCCTTGGCAGCGAAAATGGCCGAACATAAACCAGCCTTCATGTCTACGGCACCTCTTCCATAGATCTTTCCTTCTCTCACTCTTGGTTCAAACGGAGGACTACTCCAGCGTTCTATGTGACCAGCTGGTACAACATCAACATGACCATTATAGATGAGACCGTCTTCTCTGGATCCCTTTCCGATCTGACCAACCACACCCACTCCGTGGGACCGATCAATTTCTGTTGAATGTCCTGGATGCTCGGCCAAAGCATCAAAATCCAAAT
Source organism: Longimicrobiales bacterium (assembly GCA_045561015.1). Classification (GTDB taxonomy): domain Bacteria; phylum Gemmatimonadota; class Gemmatimonadetes; order Longimicrobiales; family Gaopeijiaceae. The sequence continues at coordinate 16,601 of JBJKYO010000091.1, forward strand.
CCCAACACTCTACCTTTAGTCCGATCTTTTCCATCAGCTCAGCCACCCACTGTTGAGCAGGAGTCTCTGCCCCTCCAACACTTTCGATGGCTACCAACTGGAAGATGCCATCCAGCAATCCTTTGCCATCAATCGAATCCAGAACTTTACGTTCTAGTGAGGTCAACTTTGTCATGATTCAGCTTAAGATCCTTCTTTTATGAGATCACCCTGAAAATAAGATCCTGTTGGAAATACATATTTCTAGCCAAGATATCATTTAAAAAGGTCCTCCAGAAGTTTCTGGAGGACCTTTTTATCGATCAGCGAACAGATCCTGACTCCCTACCCACCATTACTCAAAGTCCAGACGTACACAGCTAGTGCTTTAATTTGATCATCTGTTATGGAAGACCCTCCCCTTGGGGGCATCATTACACCCATGGCGTTCTTCACATCTGCCAAGGCTACGCCCTCAGTGATTGCTGTGACAATCTCATCATAAGTCCCTGACCCATTCAACCATTCGGCATCTATGAGACTCGGCCCAATAAATCCTTCACCAACGGGACCATGGCAAGTAGCACAAAGGCCAGCCCCTCCATAGACCTGCTGCCCCTCGGTAACCATAGCTTCCGTAGCTCCCTCGGGAAGGCCCTGAGCATCTGCACTGGTTGCAGAGGCGAGCATCATGATGAACATGCCGGACCAACAAAAAATCTGCTTCATCTGCTTCCTCTATTGTTGCTGTTTAGGCTGAGTGGCTCAGCGGGTGAGTCCCGCAGTGTACTCAGCATTTTGTAACGCTACATCAAAGATAAAATCAGCACGGCCCAATCCCAAGTCCCAAAAGTTCATTTGTCGTTTCTTTGGATCATCTTATACACCATTGCTGTTCCAAAATACACATTATCACTACTATAAATAGGAA
>JBJKYO010000092.1:0-16330 GCA_045561015.1 Longimicrobiales bacterium
GAAGAAGCCGCCGCTGAGGAAGAAGCTGAAGAGGCACCTGTCGCAGAAGAAGCCGCCGCTGAGGAAGAAGCTGAAGAGGCACCTGTCGCGGAAGAAGGGTAGAAACTCGAAAACCTCACCTGGTGAAACTGTGAATCAATCGCAGTACCTTTTGGTAGGGGAAATTGGGAAGCCTCACGGGACCAAAGGCGAGTTACGCGTGAGTCCTTATAGCGATTATCCAGAAATCTCTTTTGCTCCTGGTACAATTCTTAGATTGGGCAATCGAGAAGGGAGATTTCCTCATTCACCTATTCAAACCATAAAAGTCCAGACGTCTCGTATTTTCCGTAATGGTTTGCTGGTACTTTTTGATGACGTATTCGATAGATCAATGGCTAGATCTCTAACTGGGGAAAGCCTTTTTCTATCAGCTGACGAAGTCGCTGAACTAAAGAAAGGCGAGTATTTTTGGCACGATTTGGTGGGGATGGAAGTAGTGAATCTTGAGGGAGATTTATTGGGTGAAGTCTCTACAGTGTATGAGCTTGCTCCGCTGGATTTGCTAGAAGTGTCTGGTCCTGAATCAAGTTTTATGATTCCATGTAGTCGCGAAATTGTAGTTTCAGTGGATGTTGAAGGTAAAAGAATTGTTTTGGATCCCCCCAAGGGTCTTTTAGACTTGTAGCATGGACAAAGAAATCTTTTTAAAAGTAAATATTGTTACAATTTTCCCTGAATTTTTCAGGGATCCTTTGAACACTAGTATTCCTAGTCGAGCTATGGAACAGGGCTTAGTGGAATATCAATTGGTTGACTTAAGGTCTTACGCCCTGGACACTCGTGGAACCGTAGATGATGTCCCTTATGGAGGGGGATCAGGGATGGTTATGAAGCCTGAGCCCTTTTTTCGAGCTGTTGATGATCTCAAGCCATCTGGTCCAGTAGTTTTGATGTCCGCAAGGGGGAGTCATTTCTCTCACAAACAAGCAGTGCGATATTCTATGGAGTCTGAATTGACTATCCTCTGTGGGCACTACAAAGATGTGGACCAAAGAGTAGCTGATCATTTGGCAACAGAAGAGATCTCGATAGGTAATTTTGTCCTGTCAGGGGGAGAAATTCCTGCACTGGCTGTAATCGACGCTGTAGTGCGGTTACTGCCTGGTGCTATCGGTGACCACGATTCGGCTTCATCAGATTCTTTCTATGAAGAGCCAACCCTAGTAAGCCCACCGTCCTATACTCGTCCTCCAGAATATCGGGGCTATCAAGTTCCGGAAGTTTTGCGTGGGGGCGATCACGCAAAGATCACAGAATGGAAACTTTCTAACGCTAGGAATAAACAAGAAAAGTAAAGTTTGAGTCTGAGATATGTTCGAGCACCCTCTTCACCGATGAGAGAGGCTGCATTATCTTAGAAGCCTGCAAAAACTGAGAACTTAGAATGACTGGAACCAGAACATGACTGACGAAGAAATAGAGGGCGCTTCTGCTGAAGAAGAGACGGCTGACGAAGAAGTAATAGAGGGCGCTTCTGCTGAAGAAGAGACGGCTGACGAAGAAGTAATAGAGGGCGCTTCTGCTGAAGAAGAGACGGCTGACGAAGAAGTAATAGAGGGCGCTTCTGCTGAAGAAGAGACGGTACCCCAAAGGAGAACTGGCGATTTGATTCAGGAGCTAGACAAGGAAATATTGCGAGAAGACGCAGTTGAGTTTTCCCCGGGCGATACAGTAAGAGTGCTATACAACGTCAGAGAAGGCTCCAAGGAACGAATACAGGCCTTCGAAGGGGTTTGTATTGGACGGAGAGGCGCTGGCGCTGGTGAAACGTTTACGGTACGGAAGATCTCTAGTGGTATTGGCGTAGAAAGAGTCTTCCCATTACATGCACCGACAGTAACAGCAATTGAGGTAGTTAGGCGGGGTAAGGTTCGCAGGGCTAAGCTCTATTATCTTAGAAACCGTCGTGGCAAATCTGCTCGGATCAAGGAGAAACGGGTCCGTTAGAGTCTCCCAAGACACAGGTTTAGTTGCCAGCCGTTTGAGGGTGTGACCGATGGACGAATTTCTGCACTATGAAAAAACCTTCTGGAGCAGAGGGTTTCAAAGGATCGCTGGGCTGGATGAAGTAGGAAGAGGTTCTCTGGCTGGGCCTGTCGTAGCAGCTGTTGTTGTTATGCCTCAGGGCGGCTTTGTAAATGGAGCCGGTGACTCGAAAAAAATCAGCAAAAGAAAAAGAGAAAAACTCTCCGAAAAAATCTTGTCCGAAGCTTCGGAAGTGCAGTTTGGTCTAGCTTCTCCGCAAGAAATAGATGAATCCAATATCCTGGTAGCTACCGGAAAAGCAATGAATAGGGCTCTTGAGAAACTCAAAGTAGAACCAGACCATGTAGTGATTGACGGCCTTCCCATGGCAGCACTGGATTGGGATCATGAGGCAGTCGTCAAAGGTGATGGACTCGTTCATTCTATAGGCTGTGCTTCGATCGTCGCAAAAGTTTTCAGAGACAGTCTCATGTCAGACTTGGGAGAGCGTAATCCAGGTTATGGTTGGGATCGCAATGCAGGATATGGGACTAGAGAGCATCGAGATGCATTATTGGAACTAGGAACAACCTCACATCATCGTAAGACGTTTTTAGGGCATCAGTATAAATTAGGTATATGAAAGAAAATCGCCGGACCCTGCCATTGCTTACAAGAGGAGAGTTTGTCGGTATCTCCATTGGGGGACCTTTTTTATCAATGTTCCAGAATAATCCTAGAGAGGTAGAGAATCCAATCGAATTATTGGAAGAAGATCCTCGATTGACTGCACGTCCACATAAACCTTTTCGTCCATTTATTTACGGAGAATCTTGGTTAGGGGCTGAGTTGGAAAGAGGAGCTTTAATGTATGTTCCTCAGGCCCATTCCAATGAAAAGCCTAGCCCTTTAGCAATTTTTCTTCATGGCGGAGGTGGAAGTGCATCTTATTGGAGTAGAGTTTATGCTGAATGTGAAAAACGCGGACTAATTTTGCTGGCTCCTGAATCACGTTCTCGCACTTGGGATGCAATAGAGGGGGAATTTGGTGCAGATGTTAAGTTTCTCGACTCAGTCCTGAGATATACTTTTGATCGATGCTCTATTGATGTAAAAAAAATAGGATTATTTGGATTCTCGGATGGGGCTACCTATTCACTTTCTCTGGGACCTTCGAACGGAGATATTTTCACCCATCTGGTAGCATTTTGCCCTGGAGGTTCCCAGTTGGTTGAACCAGTCGTTGGTTTACCAAAGGTTTTCGTAGCACATGGGAGGGAAGATCGTGTTTTACCAGTTTCAATAAGTAGCAGTGTCATTGTCCCAACTTTTCAGATCGATGGTTATGACATCAGCTATTATGAATTTGAAGGCGGACATGAGCTTCGGCAGGATATTTTAGAGAAATCTTTAGATTGGTTTATGGAATCATAAACTACAACAAAATTTAGTAAGCATCCCTTTCCAGTGATTTTGTTTCAGTTGGCACGCCTCTTGCTTCTCTTAATACATGAAACACCAGTACTCATTCCGGCCTTAAGGGAGGTGGACCATGTTGATTAAAAGGAATTTCTTAGGTGATAGCAAGAACCGTACTAGGGGTCCTGTTGCAATAATTGGTTGTCTATTTTCTTTGATCTTAATGGGCGTATCGAATCCTTTGTTGGGACAGGAGGAAGATGCAAACTTCGACTTAGTTGGGCGCCTGATAGACAAGCAGACTGAAAAGCCTCTACTGGGTGCTTCTGTTGGACTGGCGGGGTCTGATTGGAGTTCGATCACCGATCAAAATGGAGTCTTTAGGATTCCAGGCGCCTTTGTGGGCTGGAAGGCTGACCGCAAAGGAGGTTTTGCCATCAAGGCCAACCACCTTGGCTATGAAACCCTAAACTGGGAAGGAGATGTGTCCCGTAGTGACAACATCTTGGTGCTGGAGATTTCTCCCCAGTTGGAAATTCTGGACCTTCTGGACGGTCTTAGAAAACGCTTGACTAGTAGGAGGATCGGCTCAGGTACAGATGTGGTTGCATATGATCGCGATGATCTGGTAGTTGCAAGGGAAGCCACTGCCCTGAGGTTTTTGGAGAATCGCAGGCGTGTTCCTTTGAGGAATAGACCTATTGTGTTCGTAGATGAAGTATCAGTGATGTCTGGTTTTGATTATTTGAACGGTGTGGATCCAATCGACCTAGAATTAATGGAGATCTTCCAGTCGGGAAGGCATGTCCGGATTTATACCACCGAATTCCTGGAGCGCGCAGCAAAGAGTGGATTTCAGCCTAGGCCGTTACTCTTCTGATTCTAGTTGCAAATAATGCTGAAGGGGCAGGGATTTTTTATCCCTGCCCCTTTTTTTTGAAGAGAACTCAGTACGGGCAACTTCATGGATTACTTATAGCAAGAAGCGATGCCCGAGAAGAAGCCTAACACTGTTCCTGTGAGAGTTGGAAGCAAATCGCTTGGTCTGGATCCATCGCTTCTGCCACCATCGGAGGCGCCTAGAATGCGTGCCACCGCAAACCCAGCCAATGTCCCGCCAGCAGCTCCGTTGATGATTTTCTTTCGGCACTCACCAGGTCCAAGTGGAGCTCTGACGGAACCAACCCTATTCCTGGCTAGATTGAACTCTACTATCTCAATTACATCTCCTCCTGGCGGTTTGCTGGAACCAAATCTTAGGGTCGCGTCTCCAGCGAAGATTCGTCGCACAGCACCAATTTCGTTGGCTCTTCTTGTCTCTAGGTATATTAGAGGATGGTGCTGATTGTCCGCATAGACAGACGGCACGGATTGATTAAAAGTGCTAGGGCGAGAAGTGGTTCTGATCCAGTTTGGCCGCAAGGCTCCGATTGCTTCCATAACAGACATTTGAGAATAGATTCCTTGACCAAGTTCTTCCTCAGTAATTTCATTTGGGTCTGTGCGAGGACCTGAAGTCCCTCCTCCAGTCGATGCACAGCCGTTGGCTATAAAAATAATGGCAAACAAGAGGCAGGTCTGATACTTGTTCATTAGTTGATCCCTTTCAGCATCATGAGTGAAAAATGGCAATTGTAGCCAATATAATTTGATTCGTACTGTGGTGAATTTTAACTCTCTAGCGTATAGTTTAGCAATTCTTTAAGTGAGACTGGGAGAATGACTGCACTTTTTTTAGCACTGATTTTGAAAGCCTGACAAAGACTGCATCTGAAATTTATAGAGGGGGAAAGAGCTGGCGTGAATCATAAGCAGGTAAGGTCGTGGATTTTATTTGACTTCGCTAATTCTGTTTATCCAGCAGTCATCACATCTGTAGTATTCCAGACATTCTTTATTAACTCCATCGTAGGCAATGAGGCTGGGGAAGGGGATTTGCTGTGGGGCCGTGCGGTAGCATTGTCTGCCCTCCTAGTGGCCCTGCTCTCTCCAGCATTAGGTGCTATTGCCGATCGATCTGGAGTGAGAAAGAAGTTTCTTGGATTTTTCGTCGCACTCTGTTTAATGGGAGTGGCCCTTTTCCCAACCATTGAACCAGGGATGGTTTCGTACGCTTTTGCGCTATTTGTTCTAGCGAATGTGGGCTTTGAAGGCTGCCTGCCATTTTACAACGCATACTTGCCAGAGTTAGTGCCGCCAGAACAGCAAGGTACCATATCAGGTAAAGGGTTTGCGCTAGGATACCTCGGTTCTGCCGTCGGTCTGGCTCTAGCTTTGCCTCTCTTGGGCAACCTTGATTTAGTATGGCTAATGGTTTTCGTAATGTTTCTTGTGTTTTCTATTCCATCGTTCCGGTTTCTGCCAGCTGATGATGCTAGAGGTAAAGAAAGTATTGGGAACTCAGCTAAATGGGGCGTCAGTAACTTTGTTGTCCTCTGGAAAGAAGTAATGGCAGTGAAGCCAGTGAGGAATTTCCTAATCGCATACTTCTTCTATATAGATGGGGTTTTGACGGCTACATATATGGCAGCAACATTGGCTTCAACTACATTCGGGTATACGCAAAATGAACTGATTTATCTTTTCTTTTTGATTCAATTGTCCGCATTAATAGGAGCCTTTTTGCTGGCCAAGCCTACCGATCGCCTTGGGCCGAAAAAGATTCTGAATGGTGTGTTGGTCCTGTGGATCTTCGTTGCTTTAGGGGTTTATTTTGTTCCAGATAGCTCCAAGTTAGGATTTGCTGGCCTTGGATTGTTAGCAGGTTTCGGTCTGGGTTCAGTTCAATCTGCTAGTCGAAGTTTTATGGCTAGATTGACACCTAAAGGCAAGGAAGCTGAAATTTTTGGATTCTATGCATTCTGCGGAAAATCTTCTTCAGTGGTGGGGCCCCTTATGTTTGGCTATGTGGCTTTTCTAACAGGCGGAAATCAGAAACTGGCTATCATGGCAGTCAGTATACTTTTCATAATAGGGTTAATGTTGCTACAACCCGTCCCAGAAAATCACAACAAAGAGTTTGCTGATAAATCTAGACACTAGTGTCATGGAGTTCGAAGGGTCACGAGTGTTTTCATCTTCCGATTACGTAGTCACTTTTTGCAGGGGCGACTCCTCCATGCATGACGCCCGTTTCTGGATCGATCATGATCATCTTTACTGCACCGGCTCCTGATATGCTTTGTCGATAGGGTTGCTGAAGAGGGAGTACTTCGATCTTGTGACCTCTGTTTGCAAGATTATCGGAAATACGATCCCCCAAACTCGCAGGCATTGTCAACATTCCTCTATTCGTACCAGGATAATTAGAAGATGTGAACGCAGAGCTTGTGACTGTAGGGGATTCAACGGCCTGCTGGACATTGGCTCCGAATAGAGCTACAGCCAGGAAAGACTGTAGCATTGCCTGCGGTTGATTATCACCACCTGGCGTATTCCAAGCCAAAAAGGGTTTTCCGTCTTTAGTGGCCAACGCAGGATTAATAGTGTGTCTAGGCCTCTTCCCTGGCACCATTTCATTAACGTCGCCGTCTGCCAAAGAGTAGTAAGGCATCCGATTGTTTAGCACGATCCCTGTGCCGTCGACATACATTCCGCTCCCAAAACTACCATTAACACTATGAGTCACAGAAACTAGGTTTCCGAATTGGTCAGAGATCGAAAAAGATGATGTTTCACCGTCGTTTTTGGTCCAATTGTTTGGATAATGAACTTCCTCTGCGTTGGTTGCATACTCCACCTGGGTTCCCGCCAGAACCGCTTCACCGTTTATGGGGTCTCCAGGTGGTGGGGATGTCATGGCCTTATCTAGGCGGATCAGACTGCGTCGGGTCTGCGCATAATCTTTAGATAGTAATTCATCTACTGGTATATCCACGTATCTGGGGTCAGAGATCCATTTGTTACGGTCTGCAAAAGTTAAGTTCATTGCTTCTGTAACAACGTGAATGTAATCGGCTGAGTTGTGTCCCATAGCCTTCAAGTCGTAGCCCTCCAGGATATTGAGTGCCATTAGCATGACTATCCCCTGCGAATTTGGTGCACTTTGATAAACTTCGAGCCCTTCGTATTGAATCTTTATTGGGTCTAAAAGCTCAGCTTGGTACGATGCGAGATCCTCGTATCGTAATCGACCTCCAGCTTCCTGATAGATTTTGTCGAATTGCATCGCGAGTTCCCCGCGATAAAACACATCTGCACCGCCGGATACTATTTTTTCCATAGAAGTAGCCAGATCTCTTTGTACGAAGAGTTCACCTGCTACTATAGGTCGACCTTCGGGCATAAGCACAGCTACAGAACTGGGGTAATCACTTATTTTCTCAACCGCACGTTCGTGATATGTAGAGGCCCAAAAATCTAAGGGGTGTCCCTCTCTTGCAGCACGGATAGCGGGCTCTAGTACTTGGGAGTACTCCATGGTACCAAAAGTTTTCTGAGCAAGATCAAATCCAGCTACTGCACCAGGAACGTCTGTGGCATCAGGGCCCGAACTAGGAATTGATCCCAGATCTTGGAAATAAGATTTCGTGGCCAACTGAGGTGCTGTTCCAGTTCCATTTATAAACACTACTTTGTCTAAATCTTTTACGTAGGCCAGCATGAAAGCGTCTCCACCCATTCCAGCTTGGTGCTGTTCAACGACTGTGGTCATATAAAATACTGCGGTTGCCGCATCAAAAGCGTTTCCACCAGCTTCCAGTATTTTCCATCCTGCCATTGCTTCTAAGGGGTGTTCCGCTGCTACCATCCCGTGGGTCCCCATTACTACTGGCCTCCAAAAAGGACGCTCACTCGGTTCTTCTTGGCTCATCAGTGGAGTAGTGGGCATGGACATGCAGCCTAGCATAATGATCAACAAGGTGCGTTTCATATTCTAAGTTCCAGGTTTACAGTGTCTAAGATTAAGTAGATGAATTGATCCTACAACTGAGAATCTACTCTGACCATAGTGTTGACTGTGACACCTATAGCTAGCTTCCATCAATCCGAAGCTAGTCTGCTTTATGGTTTTAGCATTTCCTTGGTTTGAAGGAGATTATAAGCTATGATCTTACGCTAGCTAACCCTTGAGACAAGGAACGGAAATCAGAGATGGAAGAAAGTAGAAATACTATTCTGTTGATCGTATTTGCTGTGGCTTGTGGTCTTCTAGCTTTCCAGTCTACTCCACTTATTTTGTTTGTTGACGGGGAGCCGGCTCAAGGTTTCTCATACTGGTGTAGCAGAAATGCTTGGATCCAGTTGACACCTGATGTGCCACAACTGGAACTTGGCAACTCTGCACATCCAGGGTGCAGACGAGATACCCCGATGGCACTGATTCGGTTTGCATTAGCTTCCTTACCTGTTTTTATGCTAGGGAAAGTGTATCTCAAGAAAAAATAGTCCTTAGAGCAATTACGGAGTCGAACCTGTAGCTCCACCTTCCGTAAGTACAGGTCCGACTCAGTGCTAAGATCAGAAATGGAGATAAGTCTGAATTTTCAAAGAAAACTCTGAGGGAAGTGAGCTTAGTGCAGGATTCCAGGTGTCCACATTTATAGCTATCTTGTTGCGACCAGTAAAATGAGTAACGAATCCGAGGGTGCTTAACATTCCCCCAGCGTTTGAAATATTTCTATCGGGGTTACCCCAACTTACTCGGACGAGGGGCTCGATGAATTCAACCAAAGTGGTGTTTGGCACCGACTTTCTATAAGAAAGAATGGTCTGAAAAGAACTGAAAGTACTTGGCTTGCCCAGAGAGTCCAGTTTTGTCCAGTTGTCACCAAAGATCATGCCAGTCTTTAGATGAACACCTGGGCTACCATAGCTACCATATTCTAAATCAGCTCCCCAGGCCAACCCGTGTTGATCTTTTGAGAGGACGGGGTTCAAGTAATCGTGAGCACTAAAGTTGGGTGATAAACTAAATCGGCCTGCAATAGGAATTTCCAGTCGTCCTGAAAAAGATTTTGCGCCAGTGGCTTCTTTTTTGTTCGCACCGGCACCATTGGTGATGGCGAAAGAATAGGAAAGGTCTCTACTGGATAAGGTACCATCGAAGATTACTCCGATATCACGGTCCGAGTAGCCTAAGTTTTCCGTGAACCTACTATAGGAACAGATACTCTTAGTTCCAGGGCCCATGCAGGAATCAACTCCCCTGATGTCTCCACCCCTTTCAATTACCAAGATCTGGGTTGAGCTAGTCAATTCGAAAATGTCAAATGCCCTTTTGAATTGTCCTGATGTCATCCGGAATTTAGGACTAAATGACAGTCGCAAGTATGCGTCTTTCAAAGAGATCTTTCCACCACCAAAGTCTGGCTGCACTTTACCCGACACGAGATCGTTTACGGTTACCTCTGCTGTTAATCGAGTCCGCCGAAGCAAAAATTCAGAACTCTTTTCTCCAGCGACAGAGGTAGTATTGAACTGGGTCTGAGTTCGACCAGTTATGGTAAGCTCAGAAGCTCTTGAGTTTAAGGTGACCTGAGCAGATAGAGGGGAAGATTGAATGATAAACAGCAGAATAGCAATTAAACTGCTAGCCCTAAGCATTCTTGTTTTTTGCATTGTCTTCCTCTTTTGCCTCTGAATAGCAATTAAACTGCTAGTCCTAAGCATCCTTGGTTTTTTCATTGTTTTCCTCTTTTTCCTCATGATTTTAAGTGAATACAGGGTAATTAATTTCCCATTTGAAACAAATATAAACATTGTGAAAAAAATCACAAGGCCTAAATATCATGAAAGGGTTGCTTTTTTATTCTGTAGTTTGTACTTTTTTTCACAATGTTTAATTTATCGTTTAAATTGGGGAGTAAATAATGAGAAATGCAGTAATTGCAGGAGTTGTCCTGCTGGGTTGCGGAGGGGGATCTGACAGGCAGTTGGTAGAGAATAAGGGGTCTGATACGTTGGTAAATGTGGCTCAGGCTTGGGCGGAAGAGTATGGTGTGGTCGATCCTAGCGTCGCTATTGCAGTAACGGGTGGCGGGTCTGGAACCGGTATTTCTGCCATGATAAATGGTACAGTAGATATTGCTAATTCCAGTCGAGCGATGAGAAGTGAAGAAATCGAGGCCGCTCAGGCAAATGGAGTGGATCCCGTTGAACACATAGTTGGCTTTGATGCCTTGGCAATTTTTCTACATCCAAGCAATCCTATGAAATCCATCTCTTTTGCTGATTTGGGGCGTATTTATGGGGACGGCGGAGATTTAGATAATTGGAGCCAACTGGGGGTCGATATGCCAGATTGTCCTAGTGGAGAGATAGTGAGAGTGAGTCGTCAGAATAATTCTGGCACTTATGCATATTTCCAAGAAGCGGTTCTGGGAGAAGGAAGAGATTTTAGATTGGGATCGAGGGACATGAACGGATCGTCCGAAGTGGTCGATCTCGTGGCAAGTACTGCTTGCGGGATTGGTTATAGCGGTCTAGCCTATGCTACAGAGGAAGTGGAAATGCCTTGTGTGATGGTGGAAGAGGGTGCAGAATGTGTGCTGCCAAACGTTGAAACGGCTATAGATGGCAGCTATGGGATTGCTAGGCCCTTGTTTATGTATACTGCTGGAGTTCCGACTGGAGCGGTGGGGGCCTACATGAGCTGGATTATGGGGGATGAAGGGCAATGTATTTTGTTTGATAAAGGATATGCTCCAGCAGCAGAAGTCGTCTGTAGTTAAAAGGAATTGTGGAATGGAAAATCTACACTACGCAGAACGTATTGAGAGAGATCTGGAGGAAATAGGGGCACACATTGATCAAGTTTCAGATGAAATTCTAGATCAGATTGGGAAAGTCCTGCACTCTTTTGTTCACCGAGACTTTGCCGGTGCCAATGAAGTTGTTTTAGGTGATCGTAGGGTTAATCGAAAGGTACAGAAAATCGACGAATTGGTGCATTCTTTTGTGGTGAGGCATGCACCAAGTGGTCGACACCTACGATATGCTTCCGCCGTTCTGCGTTTGACTGTCGCTTTGGAAAGGATCGGTGATTATGCTGGTTCGATTGGGCGTCAGATCGTAAGAATCGAATCCGAGCCGCCTGAGAGGATAGTCAAGCAAATCGAAATGGTAGCTCAGCAGGCTAGGTACACGCTTGAAAAAGCAATCCAGGCTTTCAAGAAGGGAGATGTAGAGAGTGCTAGAGAGACTTACTGGCACTCTGAACGCTCTGATCATGCATTGAGTCTAGTTTTCAACGAAGTTTTGGATTTAGGGACTACAGAGAAGACTGGAATGTTGGACATCTTGGGATTGAGTCGGGTATTGCTGCTTTTCAGAAGGATGGAAGAGCAGGCGGAAAACCTTTCTGAACAGACGGTATTTGCGTTTTCAGGGGAACAGAGAAAACCCAGGGTGTTTAGAGTGCTGTTTTTGGATGAAAAACATGACTGTGAAGCTCAGGTAGCTGAATCCTATGCTCGCAAAGCTTTTTCCAAGAGTGGTGTTTATGAGAGTGCGGGTTGGAACGTAGAGGGAGATGGGTTGCTCGAGGAAAATCTAGTAAAATATATGGACGGTAAGGGCTTAGACCTTAGGCACGCGCGTCCAAAAGAAATGGTTCCGATTTCGGAGATGTCCAATCATTTTCATGTTGTGGTCGTTTTTTCAGAAGAGGAAAACTTCGATTTTCTGGGAGAAGTACCTTTTAGAACTACAGTTTTAAGGTGGGATCCTTCTGATGTTAATGACTTAGACGCAACTTATCGACATGTAGCTGGTTCTATCCAAAAATTGATGACAATTTTATCTGGAGTGGACGCCAGCTAGCAAAATGGACAAGGCTGAGAATATAGTAAACGATCAGAGACTAGGTGAGCATCTCGACTATAGAGACAAGGCTTGGTTTTGGGACAAGTGCTTCGAAATTCTGATGTTCGTTGCAGGTGTTTCAGCAATTTTTCTGATCATCAGCATTTTCTTTTTTATTACCAAAGAAGGGTTTGGCTTTCTATTTGAATCTTTCAGCTTCAGCGAATTCTTGCTATCAGTGGAATGGAGGCCGACGTCTCTTTCTAACCCCAACTATGGCATTCTTGCTCTGGTAATAGGAACAGCTAGTGTTACTGGGTTTGCGATGCTTCTGGCTGTACCCTTTTCATTGTGTGCAGCCATTTTTATCTCCGAATTTGCATCTGGTCGTACGAGAGAGATTTTGAAAGTGCTGATTGAGCTTCTCGCAGCTATTCCTTCAGTAGTCTGGGGGTTCATAGGGCTCTCGATTATGAATCCATTGATCATAGACCTTTTCAATGTACCTGTTGGCTTGGGAATTCTTAACTCGGGGATAATCCTTGCTCTGATGGCAGCTCCGATCATGACAACTATTGCTGAGGATGCTCTTAAGGCTGTTCCAGATACATACAGAGAAGCAGCAGAAGCACTTGGGGCTACAAAATGGCAGGTAACTTTACGGGTTGTCTTGCCAGCAGCAAAAAATGGTCTTATTGCAGCTATTTTACTGGGAGTGGGCAGAGGGTTTGGAGAGACCATGGCGGTTCTTATGACCAGTGGTCATTCGATTAATTTGCCAACAAGCCCATTCGATTCAGTAAGAGCGCTGACTGCGACTATAGCTGCTGAATTAGGCGAAACAGCCGTTGGATCCGAACATTACCAGGCATTGTTTACACTTGGGATACTCCTATTCTTGGTCACATTCATAATAAATCTGACTGCGGATATAGTGGTTAAAGGTAATAAGGGAAACTAAGTGTTTGATTCCACTGAATTGAACCGCCGAAATCATCGCACTCAAAAACTAGTATCCATTCTGTTTGGGTTGGTAACCGGCCTTCTGGTAGTTCCTGTGATCACCATTATGAGTGTGTTGATTTATAAGGGTGGCCCAAATATTTCTTTTGAATTTCTTTTCAGTGCTCCCACTAATGGAATGACTGCTGGTGGAATCTTTCCAGCTCTTTTAGGTACGATTTGGCTGGTAGTTGTCGCACTTATATTCTCGGTTCCATTAGGTGTGGCTACGGCCGTATATCTTTCTGAGTATGCTAAAGACACTTGGCTAACCCGGATCATCAATTTGGCCATCATCAATTTGGCGGGAGTTCCTTCGATCGTACATGCCTTATTTGGTTTGGGGGCGTTTGTAATGTTTGCGGGGTTTGGGACTAGTATACTAGCAGCAAGCTTAACGCTGGGGATTATGACTTTACCTGTAGTTATTGTTGCTACGAGGGAGTCCCTTCAGGCCGTACCTGTGGAATTTAGAGAGGCATGCTGGGGAATGGGTGCAACTCGCTGGCAGACTATCAGGAAAGTTGTCTTGCCCAATGCACTGAGTGGCATTTTGACGGGAGTGATTCTCGAAGTTTCCAGAACGGCTGGCGAGACCGCCCCAATCATGTTTACTGGTGCGGCATTTTTTCTTCCCTTCCTTCCCCAGGGGATTTTAGACCAAACTATGGCAATGTCGTTGCACCTTTTCGTAGTGTCTACTCAGGTTCCTGGTGTTCCAGAGGAACTTCCATATAGTGTAGCCTTGGTTCTTGTCACTATCGTTTTAGTTATGAATGCGTCTTCGATAATGCTTAGATCTTACGTCAGGAGCCAGAAGAAATGGTAACCCCTCATCCAGAAATCTTGGTTACAGATTTGATCATTAAGTATGGGGATGACCTAGCACTTAAAGTGGACGACCTAGAGATTCGGAAGAATGAGATATTCGGTATCATTGGTCCTGCTGGAAGCGGAAAGACGAGTTTTCTTAATGCCATAAATAGAATGGATGAATACAGGGACACAATGGATGTCCAGGGGTCGATAAGATTTGGTGGATTGGAAGTCAGGCAAGTAAAAAATGTTTATGCTTTGCGGAAGAGAATAGGCGTCGTTTTTCCTTTGCCAGTTGGACTTCCCATGAGTATCTATGAAAATGTTGCCTTGTCTCCTCGTCTCGCTGGTATAACCAAGAAAGCTGAGTTGGATGAGACGGTAGAGCGTTGTCTGACAAGGGCTGCGCTTTGGGACGAAGTAAAAGATCGGCTCCATCAATTGGGAAGCTTACTGTCAGGGGGACAACAACAAAGATTGACGATAGCAAGGGCGTTATCTCAAGATCCTGAGCTCCTTCTTTTGGATGAATTTTCGATAGCTGTAGATCCGGTCACGACGATGCGAATCGAAGATGTGTTGAAAGAACTCAAGAATGAAATGACCGTGGTTCTAGTTACTAATTTGGTGCAACAGGTTAGACGGATCGCGAGTAGGACAGCGTTTTTCCTAAACGGTGAATTAGTGGAAGTAGGTGAAACTGAAGATTTCTTTACCGGTACTGTCAAAGACCAGCGGACTCGTGACTATGTGGAGGGACGTTTTGGATAGTATAGAGACTTCGGAACTAGCCATTCAAGTGGACAATTTGAACTTCTGGTACGGGGATTTTCAGGCTCTTTTTGATGTTGATTTGGAAGTGAAAAAGGGTTCTGTAACTTCCCTGATCGGTCCGTCTGGCTGTGGAAAATCGACATTATTGAGATCAATCAATCGTATCAATGAACGATTGGGATCATATACCAAAGTTTTGGGGTCCATCAGAATTTTGGATAATAATATTTTGGACGAAAGAGTAGATCTGGCACAACTAAGAAAAACTGTGGGTATGGTCTTCCAGCGACCCAATCCGCTTCCTTTGTCTATTCGAGACAATGTGCTTTTCGCACATCGGATTCATGGGTCAAGCGGGGGTCTTTCAAGGGCACAAGAGGAAGCAATCTTGGAGGAGTCGCTCAGGACGGTGTTGCTGTGGGATGATGTGAAGGATCGTTTAAATGACTATGCGACTGGGCTTTCTCTTGAAGCTCAACAGAAGCTATGTATCGCGCGTCTTATTCCTCTTAAGCCATCTGTTATTTTGATGGATGAGCCTACCTCAGCATTAGATCCTAAAGGGACCGAAGCTCTGGAACAGATGATTTGGGCTCTATCAGGGCAGTATACAATTTTGATTGTTACCCACAATATGGCCCAGGCGAGACGGGCAAGTACTGAGTCCGCCTTCATGCTACTGGGGAAGTTGATAGAGAAACAGAGTACTGATGATTTGTTTCTAAACCCTCTTCACGAGGAGACTGCGGATTATATTGAGGGCAGATATGGCTAGGACTTCAATGCAATCTCTTCAGGTTTCTTAATGTATTCTGAGGGGATAGAATTACTAGGAAATGTTGCTTGAGCGAGTTCATCCTCAAATAGAGGTGGGTTAGAGTGAAGAGAAGAAAATTTATTGTTTCTTCAGCGTTGGGTTCTATGGCTTTGAACTCCGATGATCTGGGTTCTGCGGATACTGAATCACCGAAAGCTGGATTTGACGGAAGAAAAATCTTGATTGCAGGTGGCGGGTTCAGGGAAGCATTCATCCGCTACATGGCTGATCTGACTGGTAAAGATAGACCGAGAATATGCTACTTGCCCACTGCCTCTGCGGATCGTCCATCAGGTATTATCAGTTGGTTCCAGAATTGTGCGAACCTGAACGTGGTACCTTTCGTCCAGGAGAGTTTCATCAGCAGTTACAGGATGGATCAGAGCTTTGAAGATGTTTTGCTTTCGATGGATGGAATAGTTGTATCTGGAGGGAATACACTAAACCAACAGGCTATTTGGAAAGTCCAGGGTATTGATTTGATTTTGAAGGAAGCTTGGGACAGAGGAATTGTGTTGGGAGGAGCCAGTGCTGGTTCGCTATGTTGGTTCGAGGAAGGAACAACGGATTCAAGGCCAAAGGAAGTGACAAAAATTGAGTGCTTAGGATTTCTGAAAGGAAGTCATTCACCGCATTATGATGCTGAAGCAGCTCGAAGACCCCTATACCATAAGTTGATCAAGTCGGGTGAATTGATGCCTGGATATGCTTGTGACAATGATGCAGGAATCTACTTCGAAGACAATGAAG
>JBJKYO010000093.1:0-15848 GCA_045561015.1 Longimicrobiales bacterium
ATCCAGGAGAAGTGGTCCGATTTTATATCACTAATGTAGCTAACTCCAGGACATTTAATATTACATTTGGGACTAACAGAGTTAAACTCGTAGCTTCCGATGTGAGCAGGTATCAGAAGGAGCAATGGATTTCCAGTGTAGTGATTGCTCCAGGAGAAAGGTATGTTGTCGATGTACAGTTCCAAGGTCCCGGACAGACGGTGATCGCTAACACCATACAGGCCGTAAATCACTTTAGAGGTGAATTTTATCCCCATGTAGACACATTGTCGAACATTACTGTATCAAATCAAGACGTCAAAAATGACTTAGATGAGGAATTTGGGATACTACGTGAAAATTTAGAAGTGATATCCGAAATGCAAAAGGTCGAAGGCTATTTTAATGATGCTCCAGACTATGAATTGGAGACAACTGTACAGGTGAGAGATCTACCTACATCCATAGTTATATCAATGGAGTCGGACACCTTTTATGTCGCTCCCATGGAATGGAATGATGCCATGCCAATGATGAATTGGCTTTCTTCTGGGGAGCAAGTGACATGGGTCCTTAGAGAGAAAACTTCAGGACTCGAGAACGATGACATACAATGGGAATTTAATCGGGATGACATTGTTAAGATTAGGATCTTCAATTCGCCAGACTCATTTCATCCGATGAACCATCCCATACACATTCATGGGCAAAGATTTCTAGTACTAGAAAGAGATGGTATTAGGAATCAGAATTTAGTCTGGAAGGATACCGCTATTCTTCCAGTGGGCTCTACTATGGATCTATTAGTAGAAATGTCTAACCCTGGCGAGTGGATGTTTCACTGTCATATTGCAGAGCATTTGCATGCAGGAATGGCTTTTAATTTTACAGTACACTGATATTAAGCGCGGAAGTAGCTCAGTTGGTAGAGCATCAGCTTCCCAAGCTGAGGGTCGCGGGTTCAAGTCCCGTCTTCCGCTTCTAGGTGGGAAATGAACATGAGATGCCCAAAACTTCTTGGTTCTGGGACATTGTTGGCTCGTGAGAGTGGGTGGTGGGTAGCATTCTCTCTGATCTTTAGTGTGGCCTGTGAAAATAATCAGAACTTAGCTGACGTAGTTTTAGATTCAGATCCCGTATGTAAACCTCGCACAGGTCTCGGTGCCGCATCTAACCAGTTACTCACCTGCACGCTAGTCCAGAGAGGTCTAGATCGGTCATTTTTGATCTATATTCCTGATTTATATGAGTCACAAGATATACCAGCCCCTCTATTGTTTAGTCTACACGGGTATACCAGTTCATCCATAATCAATTTGGGCTACACAGGTTTCCAAGAGCTAGCAGATCAACATGGATTTCTCTTGATATATCCACAGGGATCGATACTCAGTACGACAGGAGCCACTCACTGGAACGTCGGTGGATGGACTACAGGGAGTACCACAAATGATGTTGAGTTCATTGAAGGCATAATTGAATGGGCTTCTACGAATTACCGTGTCGATGTAAATAGAATCTATTCGGCTGGCATGTCCAATGGGGGTTCAATGAGCTACCATCTAGCGTGCCATTTAGGTTCCAAGGTGGCAGCGATCGCATCTGTTACGGGGCCAATGACGTTCGACACTTATCGGGACTGTATTCCGCGTGGATCTACTCCCGTTCTGCACATCCATGGTTTGATAGACCCAGTGGTCCCTTATCTGGGTAATTCAGTAATGATGCCCATAAATGATGGCATAGAATATTGGGTTCAAGCGAGCAACTGTGATTCTCAAGGAGTAGAAACGGCTATCATTGATCAGGATGGGGATGGTATCGGAGGGACATACACTAGGTATGAGAATTGCACTAGCAGTGCGAACGTGGACTTGTACCTCCTAGACAACTTGGGACATCAATGGCCAGTAGCGAGATCAGGGCTTATAAGGGCAGATATCGATGCTGCTTCAATCGTATGGGAATTCTTATCTAGTTTTGATATGAACGGAGGCTAGACAACCGAGCGTCCATAGGTGAAGCTTGCATTAATCCTGTTCCACTTGGAGAGATTCGTTAAATCCAGAGATCCAGCCAGTGGTACCTGTTTCTGTGCCAACATAAAGATAATTTCCGAAGTACCCCAGTACTTCTATTCCGGAACCTGCTTCGATCAATTCTATCATGGAAGCGGTTACATCGGGGCTGTACATCAACGGCGTCGAAACTTGAATTGTGTTGGCTTCCAAAGGTTGGTCAATGTCCTCGGTAAGCCTTGAGGCAACAAATCCTACTTGATTGTCAGGCAGACGCACTCTGTCCCAAACCCCAGTGGTTCCGAGGACTAAAAAGGAGGTGTGTTTCTCCATTTGACGGAGAATTTCCGATCTCGAATTAGGCGAATTGCGGAGTCGGATCCCCGAGTCTACCGTTCGAGACCAGCCCCCAAGGTGCCGAGTGTTATCTGCTACTAGAGCTGGAAGCTCGGGTGGGTTGTACAGAAAATAGTAGGGGTCTACAGGTCCTTCGCCTCGACGGTAAACACCGAAATGAAGGTGTGGAGGAGTAGTTCTAGCGTTGCCAGTATTTCCTACATATCCAAGCAAGGTTCCTGGATCAACTTTTTCACCAGGTGCAACTACCTGACTGTCAAGATGAGCGTAATAAATGGAATGAGGTCCCTGATCTCTCACCCAAACGACTTTTCCACCAATGGGAGTGTTTTCTACTCTGGTGACAGATCCACTGGTTGCTGAAAGTACAGGGGTTCCTCTCGGTGCAAAAATATCTACGCCATGATGTTGCCTCCGGCCTCCGTCCCGTTCTACGCCGAAACTACTCAGGATAGCTCGAGTATTCCTATCTTTCACTGGAAAGGCCATCGATCCTTGGGCCGTTATTTGAATACTATATCTCCCTTTTCGGAGAAGTTCGGGTTGTATTCGTATGACATAATCCGCTGCCCGAGGAGATACGTACTCCAGCGATTCGTGGATTGATGCTGCGGAAAGCACTGGAAGTGGACTAATGTTTTCATTGGACTGCAATCGATAGATATCCACGAAAATACGGAAAGGTGATCCTTCGTCTGAGGTGACAAGTACAGATAACTGCTGGCCTCGTCGCAGAGACAGCTTGTAACCTCTAGCTTGGGGCAATTCAGCGGGGAAAAATCCTTCTTCTTGATATGGTGTGGTTACGGGAGGTGCCTCTTGGATAGAAGATTCAGCCGCCTTAAGCCAGTCTAAAGCTAGGGCCGTTTCGTTGAGGCCTGCAGAAACCAGTGACTCTAGATAAGCTTCGTGTGGGGTAAGATCTCTAAATTCGTTTTGGATTTGATCAATTCTCTCACATCCCCAGAGGACAGCAGCCAATGGAATCACTAGTGCTAACAATTTTGAGCGGTGGTTTTTGCCCATCACTTTTTGTGGCTGGCTTGTTTTCATCAGGTCACTGTACTGTCTGGTTTATGTTTTCCCACTCACCCAAAATACGTTTTCTTAGTAGTTTTCCATAGGCCTTTCTTCATTTAAATCTTTAAACATTTTAACGCCTGGTAAATAGCTTGATCAGAATAGCAGAAATAGAAGAGGGTACCATCGCCGATGAACTACATCTGGAAATCGGTACTCGTATTCTTCGAATCAATGGCAACAAAGTGCGAGACGGGATTGATTTAACCTTTCTGCTAGCCGAAAATTCCCTTGAAATCGAGACAGTCACTCCAGGCGGTAACTGTGTGGTTCATGAGATAGAACGGGAACCCGGGGAAGCTCTGGGGATAGTTCCAGAAGCCGATAAAATAAGAGAATGTGGGAATGAATGCGTTTTTTGTTTTATTGATGGCAATCCAGAAGGTGTAAGGGACACATTATGGATTCGTGATGATGATTTCCGACTTTCTTTCACCTATGGTACCTATGTCACCCTGACGAACCTAGGTGAGAAGGGATTAGAAAGACTCGTAGAACAAAGAATTAGTCCACTCTATGTGAGTGTACACGCTACGGAACCAGCCCTGAGAACACGTCTTCTTGTAAATGAACGAGCTGGCTTGATAATGGAGCAGTTAAAATACCTTACCGATAATGGCTTAAGTGTGCATACTCAAGTTGTTCTTTGTCCAGAATGGAACGATTACCAAAACCTAGATCGGACAATGCAAGATCTTTATGGATTGGGCTCAGGCGTTCTTTCTTTATCGGTGGTGCCAGTAGGATTAACAAAGTACAACACAGGCACTGTGAGGTCATTGCTTCCAAGGGAAGCTAGTGACGCTATTGAACAGATAGAACGACATCGGAGGATAGCGCTAAAAGAGCGCAATTACGGATGGGTTTATGGAGCTGACGAACTCTATATGACTGCAGAAAAAGAGTTTCCGTCTGACTCTTATTATGACGATGGGGCTCTGGTGGAAAATGGAGTGGGTGCGGTGAATCAATTTGTAAGATCGTTTAATGAAGACTTGGAGTGCCTTCCTCGGTTAGAAAACCGTAAAATCCGAGTAATCACGGGAACTTCTATGGAAAAGCTTTTTGCAGAGCGTAAAAAGGTTCTCAGCCATAAAACAGGAGCAAATATAGAAATAGTTGGAATTGTCAATCAATTTTATGGTGATACAGTGACTGTGGCTGGGTTGCTAGCTGGAAACGATATCAAACAGCAGGCCGGTGAGACCAACAAAGATGAGATCATACTGATACCGGCAGATGCATTGAATGCTGATGATCTGTTTATCGATAGCATGAGTCTAGATGAACTAAAAAAGCTCCTTTCCCCCGCTGAAGTGGTCACTGGTTATGATTTAACGGAATGCCTACAGAATTTGGGAGTTTGAGGAAATGTCTTTTAAGCTTCCTGTCGTTGCCGTTGTCGGGAGACCAAATGTAGGGAAGTCCACTTTTTTCAACAAAGTGATCGGTAGACGTGTGGCCATCGTCGATGACCAACCGGGGGTCACCAGAGACCGCAACTTCTTCAAGACAGACTGGGCTGGACGGGAATTCTTCCTTGTCGATACTGGTGGGGTTATTGAAGGTAGCCATGATTTCCTTGACAAAGAGATTAGAAAACAGGCTCTGGTTGCGATGCAAGAATCAGATCTGATAATGTTTTTAGTAGATGGAAATACGGGTGTACACCCATTGGACCAACGTCTAGCAGAATTATTGAGGAAAGAAAAACGTCCAGTGCTTTTAGTCGTGAATAAGATGGATGACCTTCCCAAGGATTCCAGCTATTTGGATTTTTGGGAATTAGGACTAGGGGAACCAATACCAGTGAGTGCCATTTCCGGTAAAGGCACTGGAGATTTGTTGGACCAAGTTTTAGTTGGCCTGCCTCCGATTTCTCAGGAAACCTCTGTCAAGGATGGACTGAGAGTGGCGGTTATAGGAAAGCCAAACGTTGGTAAATCGAGTTTTATAAATCGACTACTTGGCGAAGAGCGATCACTTGTCAGTGATCAGGCTGGCACCACCAGGGACCCGATAGATTCTGTTTTCCGCTATAAGGAAAGGGATTTAGTCTTTGTAGACACAGCTGGCCTACGTCGACAATCCCGAATAAGCGAATCACTCGAATACTATTCAGCACTCAGAACCGAGAGGATAGTGAGAGAAGCTGATGTATGTTTGGTACTGGTTGATGCTACCGAGCCAATTCACATCCAAGACATCAAGATTGCTGAAAAAGCCTGGGAGTCTGGCGCTGGGGTAATCATGATTGTTAACAAATGGGATTTGGTCCAAAAAGATCATACTACATCTACTAATTTTGAGACTGAGATGCACAACAGGGCCACTTTTTTGCAATGGGTGCCCACTGTATTTACGTCGGCACTTTCTGGTATGAGAGTACGAAAGTGTTTGGATATGTTGCTGGAAGTTCAGGGTGAGAGGAATCGGCGGATCAAGACCTCGGAAGTAAACGCAACAATGGAAAAACTGGTAAGGCGTCAACCTCCCCCTCATAGTCGGGGGAGGGCCGTGAAAATAAAATATACAACACAAATATCTGTCAAACCTCCTACATTTTTAGTGTTTTCTAATTTTCCCAAAGCTCTTCCCGAACACTATATTCGCTATATACATAACAATTTCAGGGCACAGTGGGGATTTATTGGTAGCCCGATCCGAATGCGATTTAAAGCTGGAGACGGATTGTAATGTCGTTCCCATTTGAGTTTTTGTTAGTGTCGTATCTTTGTGGATCCCTACCCAGCAGCTATATAGTAGGCAAGGTGTTTTTCAAGGAAGATCTTCGAACCCTAGGTAGCGGAAACCTGGGAACGACTAACGTTCTTAGAATGTTTGGGAAAAAAGCTGCCTCCGTAGTCCTCGTCATAGACATTATGAAGGGATTTCTGCCAACTTGGTATATTTCTGAGCGAATGGGGTTCCCTGATGCAGGTCATTGGGTTGTTCTTTGTGGCCTCGTAGCGATAATTGGCCACATATATTCATGTTGGGTACGTTTCAGTGGAGGGAAGGGTGTAGCTACTAGTTGTGGAGTGTTTCTGGCACTCACACCTCTGGCTGCATTTTGTGCAATAGTGGTCTGGTTTATTGTGTTCTCCATTAAAAGAACAGCCTCTATTGCTTCTTTAGCTTGTAGTATCCTTTTCCCTGTTGCTGTTTATTATGACCCTAATAACCAACATCCGATATTGATTTGGTTCTCTTTAGGTTTATCAGTCTTAATCCTATGGACGCACAGATCAAATATTGTGAGAATGATCGCGGGCAAGGAAAAACCAGCACTATAAACAATCATGGTTAAATAAGGAGGACCCACTATATGAAGGTAGCTGTTCTCGGAGCAGGTAGTTGGGGCACTGCCTTGGCCAGCTTGCTGTCCAAAGAGGGCCACATCGTAAGTTTATGGTCTTTCGAGCAAGACTTGGCTCAAGCAATCAACGAAAGCAAAGAGAATCATCTATATCTTCCTGGGTTTGTGCTTCCCAAGTCCCTCACAGCGACCGACTCTATTTCCGAAGCTGTAAATGGGGCTGAAGTGGTAGTGTCCGTAAGCCCTTCTCAATTCGTAGAAGGCGTGATTAGTAGAGCAGCAGAGTTTATTGACTCTGGAGCACTTATCTGCAGCGCTTCAAAGGGCATAGAAACCTCCACATTAAGAAGGATGGATGAGGTTTTCCGATCTAACTTGAGTTCAGAGCAGTTTTCCAGTTTTAGTGTATTGTCTGGGCCCAGCTTTGCCAAGGAAGTAGCTAAAGAATTGCCTACAGCTGTAGTCGTGGCCAGTGAAAACAAGCATGCAGCATTAGTTCTACAGAAACTTTTTCAGACAAATTATTTGAGGGTATATACCGGTACAGACGTCATAGGCGTTGAACTAGGAGGAGCCCTTAAGAATGTGATCGCTCTGGCAGCGGGTGTTAGCGCTGGATTAGGATATGGGAATAATACACAGGCCGCCTTGATGACTAGGGGTTTAGCAGAGATAAAAAGGTTGGGGATAGCCATGGGTG
The DNA here is from genome assembly GCA_045561015.1 of Longimicrobiales bacterium. Taxonomy (GTDB): domain Bacteria; phylum Gemmatimonadota; class Gemmatimonadetes; order Longimicrobiales; family Gaopeijiaceae. Next base: position 7,454 of record JBJKYO010000093.1, read on the forward strand.
CTGAACCTAGCACATTTTTAGGTTTAGCTGGAATGGGTGATCTTGTACTGACTTGCACTGGTGATTTGAGTCGAAATAGAACAGTCGGTTACAGACTGGGCTGCGGTGAATCGATAGAGCACATCCTGAGTGACATGTCGTCGGTAGCTGAGGGTGTTAAGACTACTGAGTCGGCATACGAACTTTCGAGATCATATGAAGTAGATATGCCCATAACTAAAGAAGTCTATAAGATGTTAAAACTAGGGGGATCAGCAGAACAGGCCATACTAAACCTCATGGACAGAGAACCCAAAAGTGAAGAATGAGCCTGAGATAGGCATCTCCTCTCGTCCAGTAGCAAAAAAAAAGTACTACTCAATAGGAGAGGTTTGTGAACTCACCAACCTAGAAGCACATGTTCTTAGGTATTGGGAATCTCAATTCTTGGCACTGAGGGTAAAAAAAAATAGAGCTGGAAACCGAGTATATAAACGAAGTAATATAGATTTGATATTTTTAGTAAAACATCTTCTGTATGAAAGGAAATTCACCATCGAAGGAGCAAGGAAAGAGATTGATGAGATGGAAAACAATTTTTCAGACAAGGTGGATAAAACTTACGGCTTGGATAGCCACTATCTGGCTGCGATGAAAAAAGAACTTAGAGACTTGAGAATGATTTTAGATAAGAATCAATCCGAAGATGTCTAGTATGAATATTCTCTGTACAAATGATGATGGCTATGGGTCTGAAGGGATCCAAGCCCTTACGAAAGTGGGACAGCAGCTGGGCACGGTAAGAGTCGTAGCTCCAGCTAGCCAACAAAGTACCATGAGTAACGCCCTAACACTTTATACGCCGATCCCTAGCACAAAAGTGCAGGAAGACTTCATTGTTGACGGAACTCCGGCTGATTGTGTAATCATGGCAACTAATGAACTCATTGAAGACAGAATAGACCTCTGCCTGTCTGGGATTAACCATGGGGCCAATATGGGTGAAGATGTCTTTTATTCAGGCACTGTAGCTGGAGCGATGGAAGCAGCTTTAGCAGGGATCCCTGCATTGGCGTTCTCCTACACAGGAAAGACTTTTACCAAATTGAACGACTGGCATGATGTACTGGTAAAGTTGATTACCGATATGCTGGATGATGACATCTTTGACAAAGGGCTACTATACAATGTCAACCTTCCAGATGAAGCTCCAGCTTATACAAAAGGAGTTCGCCTTACTTGTTTAGGGAGCAGGAGATACAACAACAGCATTACAAGAGTACATAACGACAGTGAAAAGGTTTATTACAAAATAGGTGGTGGAGATCTTAAATGGAGAGGGCCTGTGGAATCGGACTTCAGAGCAATCAAGGAAGGATATATCTCAGTAACTCCAATAAAATTAGATATCACCAATCACGATGTCCTGAATGGGGTAAGTGAATGGCAAATAGACTGGTAGAAGACCCGGCCCTTGTGAGTCACAGAAGGAAACTCATTGAAAAAATAGCGAATCGTGGTGTAGAAGAACTAGATATTCTGGAGTTATTTGACAAAGTCCCTCGTCATCTATTTATACCCAGCGGTAGCAAAGCAAGATCTTATGAAGACGTAGCATTGCCCATAGGTTATGGTCAGACGGCTTCACAGCCATCTCTGCAAGCTCTTTACCTTAGCATTCTGCGTCCAAAGCCAGATGAGACCGTTTTGGAGATCGGGACAGGATGTGGGTTCCTCACCGCGATTCTTTCACTTACAGCAGACAGGGTATATTCAGTAGAACGAATAAGAGACCTTTCCAAGGGTGCTAGAAAACATCTTGACGATCTTAGCATAAATAATGTAGCACTAATGGTGGGTGACGGAAGCATTGGCTGGAGGAGATATGCACCTTTCGATGTTATCATTGTTTCAGCTGCTTCTCCATCAGTGCCACCTGCCTTAATAGACCAATTGGCGAATGGGGGTCGTATGTTGATCCCAGTCGGAAGCCACACAAAACAGGAACTAATATTGGTGATGAAGAAAAACGGAGAAGTTGTACAACAGGTCGCACATCCAGAGTGCACTTTCGTCCCCTTAATAGGAGAATTTGGGTGGAATGGTAATCTGAACCAGGAGAAAGGGAGCAATTGAGTCAAGGTATGCACAGTAAAGAGAATGGGATTGTCAGAAGACTTTATGACTGGGTGATACACTGGGGGGATACGCCCTACGGAACTTCAGCACTGGCAGGTATTAGTTTCGCTGAATCCTCAGTCTTTCCAGTGCCCCCAGATCCACTCCTGATATGTCTTTGCCTAGGAGAGAAAGCTAGGCCATTACGCCTAGCGGCCGTCTGCACTGGTGCTTCAGTGGGTGGAGGCATTTTCGGTTATATAATTGGTGCCTGGTTTTGGACCATGACATCAGGTTTTTTCTTCGAATTTGTTCCTGGTTTTACATCAGAAGGTTTTTCGGAAGTAGGCATTCTTTATAACTCTTGGGGATTTTTCGCGGTGTTTGTAGCTGGGCTCACGCCCATACCGTATAAAGTGTTTACAATTTCTGCTGGAGTTTTTGGTATTAATTTTCCCTTGTTTGTTATGGCCAGTCTTCTTGGCAGGTCATTGCGATTTTTTATTTTAGCTGGATTAATAGTTGTGTTTGGACCTTCAATAAAGGATTTTATTGATCGTTATTTCAACCTTTTAGTATGGTTATTTTCAGCGCTACTACTGTTGGGCTTTCTATCGATAGCAATGCTATAAAAGGCTAGACTATGCGATTGACACAACAACGATAAAATCGTTATCCTTTCAGTGTTATGAAGCTACTAAATGTGTCAAAAAAGATATGGTGTCTAGCCCTAGTCGGTGCAAACCTGTGGGCTAGCTTTGCTCCAGCTCTACTGGATGGCGAGGAACCTCAGCACGTAAACCATATCGAGTCGCAACATGATCCCCAAATTTGCGGTACTGAGTACGAACGTTCTGTATGTAAACAGGGTTCCTCTGAAAAAATATTTTCAAGGGGTATCGTTTATGTATTTGGCGAAGGCGATTACCGCTCTCTAGACTACTTCGAACGGCCCATGAGCACCTCTGAAAGGGTGGCTTCCTTGGTGGGTCATCAGGACAGAGCTCCTCCTATCATTTAGCTAACAACCACTAATGTCCTCTGAATGGAAGGAATTGGTGGTGACGTCAAAATCGTTTTGTTAACTAAAATTTATTTATAAGAGGAAAATAGTTCGATGAAAATCAGAATAATGTTGTTGTTGATGGCTGTTGCCTCAATAATAGGAACACATAGGGTCAGCGCGCAGCTTCCAAATCTCGCCGAAACCCTTGGAGCCCTCGAAGCAGATGGAACCATAGAAGGTTTCGTTAGGGTAGGTGGGACAGCGGTCACGGATGCAGAAGTCAGGATACGTGAGTTGGGATTGCGTGTAGCTGTCGGTGAAGACGGATCGTTTAGCCTTACGGGCAGACCAGGGAGTTATGTTTTGGAAGCCGAGAGTCCTCGGTGGGGAGCTGGATCTGTCGATGTAGCAATTGCGTCGGGCGCTACCAGTTCTGTCATTGTTGAATTGACACCTGTCTTTTCGATGAATGAGCTATTGGTGACCACTGTACCAGGAATCGTAAGACAGGATAGGGCCTATCAGGCTACAACCGTCTTGACGTCCAGAGATCTATTGAAAGTTGGCCAAAGTTCACTAGGTGAAACCCTAGGTAATACTCCGGGGCTAACTTCTACCTACTTTGGTCCAGGTGCCAGCAGGCCAATTATAAGGGGGATCGGTGGCGACAGAGTGAAAATGCTACTAAATGGTTTAGATGTCGGAGACGCATCGTCGACTAGCCCCGACCACGCTGTTGCACTCGAACCTAGGTTAGCTGGGCAGATAGAAGTGGTAAGGGGCCCAGCCTCTCTCCTTTATGGGAGTTCAGCAGTTGGAGGTGTCGTTAACGTCCTGGATAATGCAATTGCCCGTGATTTGCCGACGAAACGATTTAGCGGATTCCTAGGAGGATTAGGAGGCACGGTTGCTGATGAGCGTACTGGTTCTGTAGGGATGACCTCTCGCTTTGGAAAATTAGTGGTCACTGGATCGGGCCTATTACGACGCTCAGAAGATTTTGCTATTCCCGGGTATGCTACCTTGGAAGCTGATCACAGAGACGAACACGAAGTTTTAGGAGTTATGGCCAACTCATCCATAGAGGGTCAGAGTGGGACACTAGGGGCCACCTATGTTGGAGATAGAGGCTATTTCGGAGTGAGTGTATCTGATCAATGGTCTAACTACGGTGTACCTGGCCATGCTCACCACGAAGAAGATGATGACCATGATGATGACCATGATGATGACCATGATGATGACCATGATGATGAGGGTGTCAGGATAGATTTGGATAAAACACGAGTCAATCTTGAAGGTGGATTTGTATTTGGAGATTCAGATTTTGAGAGTGGCTTTAAAAACCTTAACCTTAAATTCGCACAGAATGATTATTTACACGAAGAGATAGAAGAAGATGATGTAAACACTACCTTTGACAATCAATCTTATGAAGGTCGTGTAGAAAGTGACCATGCCTTGAGTGATCGTATTAGCGGATCAGTTGGTATGAGTTTCTCTGCAAGGGATTTCAAGGTCACTGGAGACGAAGCCTTTGTTCCGGCCACCGAGACACGGAATAAGGCCATATTCCTGTACGAAAATGTAGCACTGACGGAAGTTTTGGGTCTACAACTTGGTTCAAGGATCGAGCAGCAGGACGTAAATACCGTGGCGAAATCCTTGGATGACAGGACTTTCGAAGCTTTCTCCAATTCTGTGGGGCTCAGGTGGGCACCATCTGAAAGTACTTCCTTCGTACTTTCAGGATCAAGATCAGCAAAGATGCCGACTGCTGAAGAGCTCTACGCTAATGGCCCCCATTTAGCTACTGGAACCTTCGAAATAGGAGACTCCAACCTTGAAATCGAGAAGGCAAACAGCCTGGAAGCAACACTAAATTACACCGCTAGTCGCTTCCGTAGTTCAGCATCTTTATACAATAATGATTTCAAGGATTATATCTATTTGGCAGAACATCATGACGACGATGATCATGATGACCATGATGACGATGATCATGATGACCATGATGATCACGATGATCACGAATTACCGGAATTTCATTACGAACAAGGGGATGCCCGGTTTCAAGGTTTTGAGTTCGAATCAGAATTCGATCTTATCCAAAACAATGGATCATTCGGGTCGCCACATCTCACCCTTGGATTTATGAGCGACGCTGTAATCGGGAAATTAACGGGACACCACGATGGTGATCACGATGATGACCATGATGACCATGACGACCACGATGACGAAGGCGACAACTATGTACCCAGACTTCCGGCCTATCGCATTGGAGGAAGCCTGGCATACGCCCAAGGATTATTTTCTGGTGACGTAGCGGTTCGTTATTCAGGAAGGCAGGGCAAAGTGGCTCATGAAGAAGAAATAACGGAAGCATTTACGATGGTCGATGCGTCTGTCACTTACAGGCTTTTTTCTGGCGCGGTTTTTCACGACATCAGTTTGGTGGTCCGCAACCTGACCAACATAGACGCGAGATTGCACACGTCATTCCAGAAAGAGATAGCTCCTCTTCCAGGTAGAGAAGTGAGTTTGGTTTATCGAATGAACTTCTAAACAGATTTATGGCTGGTCTAGCTCAATTCTCATTAAAGTAAGTTGAGCTAGACCAGCCATAATGAGTTTCAAGAAAAACCTCTATGACTTCTACCAGTTTATTTGCATATGAAAGTCTGTGGTTGGATGTGTCCCTCAGGCCAGGGTAGTGGTGTTCGAATTGGACCCCATCTATGACGCCACCATCTCGAGATCCATGGCGACGCGTACTATATCCCCCGCTAAAAAATTTTTCATCACCAGTGGGAGCTAGGTCAGGACCACTGGGAACAGCACGTACTCCTCTTGCTTCGAGGAGAGTGCCCAGGCTGGCGGGACCTCGGATGATATCCGTGAAGGTTGTATTAGAAGGGTTTGAAGCAATTGAAACCCCTGATAATGTTTTGACGCTACTCTTGTTAACCATGTATGGCAGGTCCAGGCTAGACGTCTGTAGATCCGTTTTTGTCAATAAATACCCTAGTTCAATACGAGGTACGTCGTGGCCGTGACCATGCATGTCCAAATACAGGCCAAAGCCAAATTCTTTAGAAATAGTATCTTTGGCGGCATCAATAAACCCATGGTATTCGGACCAGGCATTCTCAGCAAAGGAACTTCCTTGGGCTGCTTCAACAATGGCACGATTAGCGTCTAATTTCGGTCTAGCCAGCCGTAGTAGGACAATATGAGGAGCATGCCCAGTGAGCTCCAGAAATATAGACCGTATTGTGGTAGTTAAAGGCAATGTGTTCGTGTCTGAACCAGTTGAAGAGCAACGCCCGATGGTGCCATAGGTTCGGTCAGGGATCTCGCTCGGACATAAGTTGCCACCGTGGCCAGCGCTTAGTATAACAGGAAGATCGCCGGGGATATATTCGGCATATCCCTTACGGCCTTGGTAGGTTTGTCCCTGAGAGTACTCGGTGATCATTGGTGGGTCCCAAACCTCAACTTGTAAAGACATCTCTTTGCCACCAGCAGAAACTTTTACGATTGTGATTCCCGCTTTAAGACCCTTAGTGACTCCGTTACTATCGATACTCACTATGGTAGAATCCAGCACGGCCCACTTCACGACAGCGTTCAGTGGGTTATTGGAGGTGTCGACAGGAGTCGCTGAAAAGGTAACTGTATTACCTATCCCAGAAATTAAGTGTGTTAATGGGTTGATGTGGATAGCGTGGACAGGCTTCGAAGGAGCGGTTCCAGTATCCTCTCCGTTAGTACACCCACTGGTGGCTAAAATCGTCAGGACAGCCAAGAAAAATCGCTTGTTTTCCGGGACAATCATTCGGCTAATGGCCATTCAAGTCGTTCATGGAGGGTATACCCTTTAGACTCCCTGCGGAATTTAGAGCACGCAGGATTGATTCCACGATCATGTCGGCCGCGAGGGAACCAATTGTGGACACGTCTGAATCCAATTCAAAAGTACCAGTCGCTAAAGAAAACACTGCGTCACCGTCCCTCGTTGTATGTGATGGATAGATGGCTCGAGCGATCCCATCCTGAGCCATTTGTGCTACTTTGGTAACTTGAGGTTTGCTGAGTTTTGCATTGGTAGCAACAATCGCAATTGTTGTGTTTGTCCCAGATTCACCCGGATCCAGAATGTTGGTATTTCTTATAAGAATCCTCGCATCGGCCAAAGTTTTTCGATCATCTGAAAGGGTTCCAGCTAGTATTTCTCCAGTTGATGGATCAAGGACATCTCCAACAGCGTTCACAACAACCAAAGCACCAACAGTGAGCCCATTGTCTAGTGTTATGGATGCAGTTCCAGTACCTCCCTTCATGGAGTATCGAATGCCTTTGAGTTTGCCTATAGTGGCTCCGTAACCTGCACCTAGGTTTCCTTCACCAGAGTAGGACGCCGACGCATTCAAGGATGCTCTGTAACCGCACTGAGCGCCCGGTCTAACATCAGTCGAGCCTTCAACTGCTAAGTCGTAGATCGCTGCTCCTGCTACTAGTGGAATTAGATGGCCTCCAGCCTGATATCCAACATTGGATTCTTCAAGATGTTGCATCACGCCTTCACGAGCAGCTAGTCCAAAAGCGCTACCTCCTGAAATAAAAATAGCATGAATAGACTGTACAGTATTTATTGGATTAAGCAGGTCGGTCTCAACTGTAGCGGGTGCTCCTCCCCTTACATCGACTCCGCCTGTCGCCCCTTTTTCAATGACTACTACCGTACAGCCAGTTGGCCTGTCCTTTAGGTTGTAGTGCCCCAGCTTAATACCGGAGATATCCGTTATTCCACTGGGAATCAGTTGACCACCAACTCCCACTGGGGAACATAATGTCGCGAACAAAATGACTTTTAGGGTTGCTTTCAGGGAAATGATTATGTGATTATTCAAAGTAGGTTGTCTCCGTAGCTCAGGTGGATAGAGCGACTGCCTCCTAAGCAGTAGGTCACAGGTTCGAGTCCTGTCGGGGACACTAGTGCTTTTGGTTTGTGAAGCAGGACTAGATGAATGACTGTTTGGACTTATTAGCAAGCTTGCGGGCTGCAAGCGCCCGATCGGCAAAATCCTCCATAAACTTATCTACTTTAGTTTGTGGTCTAAAGAAACCTAAAAGATGTCCTACTTTCGCTATTTGTCGAGATTGATCCAAGTCCTTTGAATCAAAAACAAGATCTCCGAGCATCATTTTCAATAAAACGACCTCGGGAGGATCTTCACTATTAGTAACGCCTGAAGATGATTCAGTTTCTTTAGGATCAAAAGTAGT
>JBJKYO010000094.1:0-15814 GCA_045561015.1 Longimicrobiales bacterium
TTCGCTTCGCCAACGGATACGTCGAGAGAATGGACTGATTCGGGGACTCACACCATTGCACTCGGTTTGGCCAGATTCGCCGACGTTGGTGGTTATAGAGGTATAGTGAGCTTGATCGGATCTGATTCAAACGAGAACCTGGCAACCGAGAGAGTAGTATCTCGGGAAGAAGTGGAAGATCCTTGGGATCTGTGGGTCTTCAGACTGAATACAAACGGTAACTTTGACGGAGAATCCTCTCGTAAAACCTTGAGAACGAGTGGAAGCTTTAATGCTTCGAGAGTGACACCCACTTGGAAACACAACTTTCGAGTCAGTGCGAACTCAAACCGAATAGAGCAAAAGCTTGCCCAAGGATCCTTTGAAGATACACGCGTAGACTGGTCGGTGACGCAATATTCGGCCTATGCCTTAACTAATCACTGGTCTGTAGGAACACGATTTGAAAGTCGAAGGATGCAGAAATACAACCAGAAAATACGATTCGAATTAACACCAGCTATTGAATACAGTGTCTTCCCTTACCCAGAAGCCACTAGACGAGCCTTCACTTTCTCCTACCTGATAGGACCAGCTTACCGTCAATATTTCGAAGAGAGCATATGGGGGTTTACAGAGGAAACACGATGGGAACAGGCAGCAGAAATAGAATTTTCTCAAAGGCAAACCTGGGGGGACGCGTCCATAGAAGCCAAAGCCTCGCACTTTCTCCATGACATAGACCGTCACAACGTCTCATTGAGTGCCAATGCGGATATTCGAATAACCAGAGGTTTAAACCTTAATGTACGAGGCAACGTCTCCTGGGTTGACGATCAGATATGGTTGCCCGCGCGAGGCATCTCTGACGAGGAAGCGTTGCTCGATCTCCAAGCTCAGGCCACAGACTACAGATATGGTTTTGATATAGGCCTTTCCTATCAGTTTGGATCGATTTTCAATAACGTCGTTAACAATCGATTTAGAGGTACTGAAGGTTTTGGTGGAAGAGGAAGATAACCTTCCCTAAATCCGACAATTTAGCTTCATTTGCCATACCAACCACAGATGGTTCATTATGCCTAATAAATCGGTATGATAATCTTCCAACCAAGGCGGCTGGCATGCGACACATTTCTAATTTCTTGGTTCTCCCTTTTCTCTTAATACCCCTAAAATTCTCTGCACAAGAACCAGCTAGTTGGGCTGGAGATGAATTGCTTTTCGAGACCTTCTCTATAGCTGGAGTAGATCCACTTACTGGAGAATCAGGTGTGGCCGTAACAACACGCAGACCCTGTGTGGGTAATGGTGTTCCCTGGGTGAAAGCTGGTGTAGGCGCGGTAGCGACCCAGGCTTCTACCAGGGTGGCATACGGAGAGGAATTGCTAGCAATGCTCGAGGAGGGAGCAAACCCCGCACAAGCCTTGAAGATAGCCCTTGCGACAGACTCGTTGGCCCACAGAAGACAGGTAGCCTTAATAAGTGTCGATGGATCAAGCGCTCAACACACCGGATCTTCAACTAACCCTTGGACAGGTCACCGATCTGGTCCTGGTTACGCAGCTCAGGGAAATGGTCTGGTCGGACCTGAAGTATTAGCAGCTGTTTCAGCTTCATTTGAATCGACCATCAGTAGTGGGCGACATTTAGGCGATCGACTCATAGAAGCTCTATATGCAGGGCAACTTGCTGGGGGCGATCAACGCAAGGGACGAATTCAATCCGCAGCCGTGCGAGTGGCCGACCCAAGACCAGGATTTTCCAGGAGGCCTGATGGAGTCACTACCTTCATTAGTGTTTGTGAGGGTGACAAGCCAGTAGCTGAACTGAGAAGGATCTATGATAATGTTTCTGAAACCTTAGGATATCGAATGCTACAGAAGTTTGATGGAGAGGACGTCCGTCAACTGAAACTCCTTCTAGAAGCTCTCGGATTCCTCGACTTAAAAACCAATGCCACTGATGAAGAAAACCTCTTTTACGATGATGCTATGGTTACAGCAGTAGACAATTTCAGACTATCCAGGGGCCTAGCCGTATATCCAAGATCACCAGCAGGTTTAGTTGACGAGGAAACCGTCGAAAACCTTTGGCTAGCTATCGATGAGATCGGAAAAGGTGAAGAAATTCGGTCCTTAGTGAGAGATATCGCAAGGGTCAGGCGCTAAGTTGACAAAAGAGATTTCACCATCTCCGAGAGTTCGATTATTTCTTCTTGCGTATTGTAACAATGCGGCGCAACTCTGATCCTACCACGTCTCATAGATACAATGATGTTAGCCTCAGTTAATCGTTCTAGTAACCAGTCGGTAGCAAGCGCATCGTGTCTGAAAGTGAGAATATGTCTTCTTACAGCAGAATGCGGGCCAACGTCGCAACCTAAATCTGAAAGATTCTGACCCAAAACTTCCAACAAATTATTGATATGCTGCTCGATTTCTTTTATTCCAACCTCACTTAGCAGATTTAAACTTTCGCTGAACCCCGCAATTAAAGGATAGGGCAAACTCCCTTCCTCAAATTTTCCTGAATCCTTAACAAGATCAAATAAAGGAAGGTCGAAATCCCATCTATTGGTCGTGCTTCTCCAGCCCAATAGAGGAGGATGTACCTGGTCCACAATCTCTGAGTCAACATATAGGCAACCAATCCCCATGATGCCGAGCATCCATTTATGGGAATCAGCGGACAAAAAATGAATTCCCATTTTCTTGACGTCGGTTGGAAGCACGCCCACTGTCTGTATCCCGTCAACACAGAAGAGAATCCCGTAGTCACGACAAAGATCTCCTAACTTCTGGAGATCAGTCACCTCACCTGTTGCATAGTTAGCTGAACTCACCGCAAGAAGTCTAGTTTTATTAGTAATAGCTTTTTCTATGTCTTTAAAACTTAAGTAACCTTTAGGAGTATCTATTACGTCAAGATTAGCGACTCCACGTTCTTCCAAGTCAAGCCAGGGATAAACATTCGACGGGTACTCGAGTGAGGTGGCCACCATCACCCTATCCCCTTCAGACCAATTTAGGCCATTGGCTACGATAGAGATGCCATGGGAAGTGTTTCTCACAAACGCTACTTCTTGTTGACAACCTCCTATCAACTCTGCAAAACGGGTTCTGCACACATCAGCAACCAACTCTAAATCCTCAAAACTGTGGGACCCACTTGCATGCTCTTCGAGAAATTTTCCCACAGCCACAACACAGGACTGCGAAGGCGGACTCACCCCAGCATGGTTCAGGCTGATATGACTTCCAGAAATGGGAAATTCTTCCCTTAGTCTCGTAATTTCTCCAAGATTTTCCATGTCTAACAGAAACAGTCCTCCTGAGGCATTAATACTATGGTTTCCAAAATCTTTGGATCCTAACAACTTTTAGAGCAGATCGCGATAGGTCCATTTCTTGCCTGCCTTCGATCTGTCATTTGTCATCACTATTTGGCTATTTCTCTGCGTCCCAGCCAGGAAGAAATAAAGTATAGACAACAGGTATACCCAGGAGGATTACTATAGTTGAGAAAAGCATACTCACAGATGTAAGTGGGCCTTCTCTCTGAGCTAAAAACTTAATGAGTAAGATGGGAGCCAATACCTGTAAGACCCACCATCCCGACCTCCCCACGTCATGCAACCTCCTGACAGCCATTGATGTAAACGTTAGCAGAGCCATGCTAATCCAAGCCAGCAAAAGCCACCAATCCTCAAAACCAAACAAATGACTAATAGCTACTAGAAGTAGTGTGACTGCCAAACAAAACACAGCAAAAATACAGAAATCCTGCCGAGAAATCCTGCCATTAAAATCAGTAAAGTTGACAAAAACTAGAAGTAGAACCCTATACATTCTTAGCTCTGTTTAATGGTTGAAGATACTCTTGGGTATGAACCCCGAAACTACTTGGGTCAGGTCTACTACCTCACTTATTCTTAGGTCCAAAGCAATACTGGATAAGGAAAGTGCAACATCAGGATCCATGCCCATGTCTTCAACCAGAAATGTGACCGCTTCGTTTGTAGCTTTCACCGCTGCTCTATCTAAATCTATGTCTATACCCATGACGATATAGTGAGTATCGTTTTCAGCTCTAGGGCCATTTATTGACTTGTCGGTGTGTAGTACGAACCTGAAAGTACCTGTCAGGGATTGTTCTATCGCTGTGCCACTAACTTCTCCGTCACCCTGAGCTCCGTGAGGGTCTCCGACATAAAATAGCCCTCCTGGCTGAAGAACGGGAAGATATAGAGTCGCCCCCTCCTTCAAGTCTTTGACATCGAGATTCCCCCCAAAATTACCTGGCGGCCTGGATCCCTGAATACCCAGATCAGTCACTCCTGGATCTCCAATTTTTGGATCAGGGGCGACCGCCAAAATCCCCATAAATGGCTGCAGGGGCACTTGGATATTCTCTCCCAGTATCGCCACTTCTCCTTTTTCTGTGTTGACTGTCCTAATCAAATGCTGAACTTGTCCACTCATCCCTTCGGGATGTAACCCAGATTGGGCTCCTGGATAATTATCGGAGAATATCCCTCCAGTTGGACTAGTACGGTTGATCCCCCAGGAAGCTCGATTTTTTATGTCTAAAATCTGAATTTCTAAAACATCCCCTGGCTCCGCACCCTCCACGTAAATAGGCCCGGTGATCACGTGAGAACTCCTTCCTTCCCGGGGGCGTCCCTCTCTAGAATTCCAAAAATCGACCACATCATGGTGGATTTCTTCTTCGGGCAATCCCAGGGACCCAAGATAGCTGACGGGATGTTCGTCTTGACTCGATCCAGCCTGAGACAAGGCGTCAATCGTTACAACCTCACCAGATTGAATGGTCAAGATCGGTTCTTTATCCACTGGGAACCATCCCCAACTAACATTTTCTGGAGTTGATCCCACAAAATGGTCAACTGTGACCTGCCTCTCAGCCTCCTGAATCGGGGTCTGTTCAACGACACATCCAGCAGTCAAGATTACGACCAGGCAAAAACATCCGTCTAATTTATTCATGATCAACTCCGTTTAATCGCCATTCTATCTAGAGCTTATAGACTAGCTCCAAACATGTACCCGCAACAATCCCCATACTTTTAACGAGAGAATCCCATAGTGCCGAAAAACCCACTCGAAGGCAGGAAAGACATCTTGGAGCCTCTTCTGAACATCGCTATCTTTTATCGAACAATACTTACAATCACCTGAACAAATTAAATATTTAATCAATGTCATTCAGCAACAATGAACTAGAAAGATTCGCAGGGAAACACGGTGTCACTCTCGATACTGTTGCCCCGCCCAACTCTGAAGAAAGACATAAAGCCCTCAAGCAGTTACTTCAAAATAATGATGTTCCGTTTCCAATTTCTCAAGGAAAAGCCGGTCCATACCTTGATAATTCTCATAAGCCATTCGGAATTGGCACTCTCTCGGAAGAGACGGTCGATCTCGAAGAATACCAAAACCATCAAGATTATGACTCGTTGACTTTTGAGGAACACCTTAGTTGGGCTTGCTTGATTAAGGATCAAAAGGAGACGAAGGAACGCTACGCATGTAAAGAGTATCTTCAAGGTGAGGACAGCTTCCCCATTAAAGGTGCGACCATCCCAGACTATCATTTTCTGAATGCCAGACTTTACCAGCAAACTGGTTGGCAGCTGGCAACCGTCAGCACTATTATTCCGTCCTCACTGTTCTTTCACTGCCACCGCCATAGGTTTTTCCCAGTCACTACAATGATGAGATCCTTGGGGACCGACTATCTAGAAGAACCTGATATAGGACACGACCTAGCTGGCCATATCGCCACTTTTACAATACCACAAGTTGCGCAAGTGATGAACAATCATGGAGTAGCCCATGAATTGATATCAGAGCAGATGAGAAAAGAACTGACATCAGCTAAAACCCAAGAAGAATCTGAGAGAGTGACCAGTGAAGCTGAGCAATCACTTCTATATGCTGGAAGGATATACTGGTTTACTGTGGAATTTGGCTTGGTCATGCAAGAGAATGAAATGGTAGCTTTTGGAGCTGGAATACTCTCGTCCCCTGGCGAGACACCCTACAGCATAGAATCTCCTAGGGCCACACGAATTTTGATCGATCCAACTTCAGATAGGGACCTCTTGCGCCTAGCCGCTACAGACTACTTAATAGACGAATATCAAAAGACCTATTTTGTGATGAAAGATTTCGAGAGCCTCTCGAGTATCACACCAGAACGCATCCTCAGTGTTATTGAAGAAGCCAAACATATTCCCCATCTAGGCTGGAGAGACATAGTCGAGGGGGACAATGTGATCAATTCGGGAGCCGAAGCTATGACGCCTGGCGAAAAGTACCAGAAACTCTCACAAGGTCGACCAATAGACGAAGCAAGTAAAAGGGTGGCACTTCGAAACTTAGAACTGGGAGAGTCACAACCTGATGAGGCCTTCGCCTTAAGTCCTTCTGGGAGACTATTGCTAAAGTCGATCCTTCACTAGTCCAAGCATTCCCGGATCAAATGCGGATATTAATTCGCTATTGTCCACTCGCAGAAGTTGCCCGAAAAATGTCAATGGTATCTACATGCTGGATAGTCTGTTGCAACAGTTTCCTCCAACCAGGAACCACATTGGTGACCATTTTCCATCATTCCCCTTGTCCTCAACTCACCTGATTCCGAAAAGTCCTCAACCATCCCGTGCTGAACCCCATCAACAAAAATAACACTAACGTTCAAAGAACCATCTTCGTAATACCTAAGCCAAGAGCCATCCTGTTTCCCGTCTATGTAACTTCCAGAATAATTTAGGGTTTCATTTACGTAGTATTTCCGAAATGGACCATCGTAATTGCCCGCGCTATAAAATCTCTCTTCGAACAAGTTGCCATTTTCGTAATAAGTCTTTTCCAAACCGTCTGGCTGACCCATGAAATGATTACCTTCGTATGCTAGATTTCCATTACTATGATACATCCTAACCTCCCCCTGAGTCCTACCATTCGTCAGGTCGGCAACGACCCTCTCCCTACCAGTATCCCAGTATCGGACGACGGGGCCATTAAAGGGTTCCATAAGTGCAGGATCCAGAAAAACATCTGCCGCACGTACTAGGCTCTCAAGATTGGTTGGTATTTGGGCACTGAGGACACTTGAACTCAAGGTGAGACTGAGCGCGAGGCTCAAAAACATCTGCATTTTCATGACAATCATTACCTCTCTTGTAAGTAGCTAGGTAAATATAGCACAATGTCTATTTATGTCAGAATGACCCTGCTATAATTCAAGTTTATAGGTTTTCCACATGGCGTTTTATGGCATATGTGGGATGTATATGCAACATTATAAACTGCTGCACAGCAACGGCTTATGAGTTGCTAGCGAAAAATAGTTTCCCACATAGGCAAACTTTGCATGATGTGCACCGTTTTGAACTAGCTTTTCTTTGACTTGGTCAGGTTTGCGCTGTATTATGGGAATAAAATAATAAATGTCATTTAGACTAAAACTTTATGTCTCAATTCGAACAACTCTACCTAGACACAGCTTTTCTCGAACCCTCAGGAGCAAACTTCGAGGTAAACCTTGAGTTTATAGTGTTTCAAGTGAGCAAGAGAGATTTAAAAGTATTAACCCTTCCCGCCGGTGATTCGCCATTTGAAGGAGATCTAGCACTTCCAATGCGTAGGTTGGGTATGGAAAGCCATATTACGACTGGCCGCAAATATATCTCACAAGAACTGGGCATTGATTCGTTGGCCCACCTAGAACAAATAACTGCATACACTAGCTCTAAAAAGAATTCTCCCGTGAGGCAACTAAATATGCTCCTTTTAGGCCTCTCGGGTCAGGGTCGTAAGACCACGCGACGTCAACGTGGCTCATTTACTCCCCTCACAGAGATATCTTCCGGGTTTGGTTCCGTGTCCACCCACGATCAACACATGATACTGTTAGCCAGAGAGTTTCTTTCCTCTCTAATACAAAATACAACGGTAGCGACCCTTTTGTGCCCAGACCAATTCACACTCGGTACCCTAAGAAGAGTCTACGAATGTGTATGGGACACTCCTTTAGATAACGCGAATTTCAGGAGAAAAATACTCGGAACAGATGGGTTTGTAGAATTTGTTTCCAAGGCCAAGCAGCAAAACAAACAGGGTCGTCCATCACATTTATATAAATCTGGATCCCTCGATAAACTGAATCCCTCTTTGCAACGGCCACTATTCTCTACATAGTTTAGTAATACTATATGGGTGGCATAATCGAACCGCTTTCCAACACCAAACTACACAGAGGAAATATGCTTTCCAAGAATTCCAATACAGCTTATCTACCTGTTTTCCTTTCATTGATACTTATCGGCTCACTAGCAGAAAAAACAATCGGGCAAGAGCCGTTCAATCCTAAGGGTCACTATGAATTGACTACCAATGTATTAGGCTTTGAAGAGCCTGTTCAATTCGATCTGGAAGTGACTCCAATTGAACACGGTTACGCTGCCAATGTCACCAGTGAAATTGCTCCCGATATCTCTCGAACTGTACCCGTGGAAGTGACCGGAAGAGAACTACACTACGAGACCGTTACTCCAAACGGAACGCTTGCGATCACTATTTCAGTTGCTGAAGATAATTCGGTTAAGGGGACTTGGAATTTGGGTCTTTTTCTTCGAGGAACTTTAGATGGCAGAAAACTGGCGGAAGAATCTTCTGACTCTTAAGCTTCAGGACAGTATCAATAACTTTTCCAAACGACAAAGGAATAGCCATGGTCAGCGGCTCTAGCCTCAAATTCTCAGTCGCTTTCGTTGCGATATGTTTCATTCCAGGTCTGGGTTTATGGACGGTGCATACAGAGGAATCACCTGAGGCTATAGAAGTTCTCCTTCACGAAGGCACCAACATGGCTGCTAGTCTATCCCCCGATGGAGAAAAGCTCGCTATCGACCTAATTGGAAGGATTTGGATTTTAAGCTCTAAGGGAGGCCAAGCCACGCCGATAACAGACCCAGAAGGTGACGCTAGGCAACCTCAATGGTCACCCGATGGAACCTGGATAGCTTTTCAGGCCTACTGGAATGGAGACTATGATATCTGGATTATTCGAGACGATGGATCCGGGCTTCGCCAAGTCACGTCTGGACCTTTTGATGACAGGGAACCTCATTGGTCAAAAAATGGAACCAAAATATTCTTTTCTTCCGATCGCAATGGTAATTACGATATCTGGGAGGTTTCATTGGACGGAGGTGAGACGGTAGCGCTCACTAATAGTCCAGAAAACGAATTCTACCCGGCCACTTCACCGGATGGCAATCTTCTGGCTTATGTGTCGGACGGTAGTAATTCCGGCATTTGGCTTAAAGAAACCAACGGAAATCCCTTTATCTTTTTGCAAAGTGATTTGGAAACATCATTTCATGCGCCAAATTGGTTTCAGAATGGAGATGAACTTTTTCTATCATACAGCTCACAAAATCATGGATCCACCGAACTGCTGATCAAGCCTCTGAACCGAGAGACCAATAGCTCTGAAATAATCAGTTCACCTGGAGAAGACGTGTTCCCCTTTCGCACAAGCACTCTCGATTCTCAGTTGGCATACACGTCTGACGGAAGGATTCACCTATACGATCTTAAAGAGCAATCAGTAAAAGAAATTCCATTTGCCGCTAGTGTCACTATAATGCGGCCCTCTTACCAAAGGGTGCTTAGAAACCTCACAGGTTCTGGATTAAATACTACTAGAGGAATTATCTCTCCAGCAATTTCTCCCGATGGGAATAGGGTGCTTTTTGTGGCTCTTGGAGACATCTGGATTATGGATTTTAATAATGTTCCTACTCGTCTCACGGATGATGCGTCTGTGGAAAGAGATCCTAGCTGGTCGCCCGATGGCAATTCTATAGCCTACACTTCCGACCGAAGTGGAACTTTCCAGATATGGATTCAAGATTTATCTAATGGGAACACGACACAATTGACTGCTGAGGGCGGATCATTTGCTAGCTGGTCGCCCGATGGCAATTCTATTGCCTACATTGATTCAGAAAGATTCGATAGCTCTGTTAAAATAGTTTCCCTTTCGTCCGGTTTAGTTAAGACAATCCGCACTGGCTTAAACGATCCTGGTCGGCCAACATGGTCACCTAGCGGGCGCTCCATCGTACTGTCCGCCAAGTGGCAATACTCTACTCGTTTCAGAGAGGGCATAAATCGACCCTTACAAATCTCATTCGATGGACCAATAGCAAGAAGAGCAAACATTCCCAATCAACCAACAGAAATTACTGGAGGACCTTCGGGGGGAATCGGTTCCGATCTTCTTCCTCAAACACTGATAACTGAGAATGAGCGTTGGTTAGAATTTGTTTCTCATGGATCTGTCGGGAGCCGAAATACAGACGGTCCGATATGGTCACCCGATGGGCTAATGATGGCCTACATAGCGGAAGGAGTCCTGTGGATCATTCCAGTGAATCAAGCAGGTGATCCAATAGGACCCAGCCGAAGACTTACCACAAAGCTTGCAGACGATCCCACCTGGGCCGGGGACTCCAAGTCTATACTGTACCTAACCCCTTCAGGATTGGAACGTGTTTGGATACAAGATGGCACAGTTGATTCGATTCCATTGCTATTAAACTGGAAGAACAAAACTTCTACTGAAGACTACGTCATCCATTCAGCAACTATTTTTGACGGACAATCCCAAACTCTGCAAAGGGAAAGAGACATAGTAATAAGCGGTGATAGAATCATCAGCATTACAGATCACGACGAGTCTTTACACATGGGAACTGTCATCGATGCAAGCCAAGGATACATTACCCCTGGCTTAATCGAAACCCATACACATGAAGGCCTGGAAGGAGGCGAAGTGTCTGGCAGGATATACCTGGCCTATGGAGTCACATCTATCCGTAATCCTACAGGAGACCCTTATGAAATGATGGAACTAAGGGAATCAATTGGGTCAGGAAGAAGAATAGGGCCCAGGATTTTTGGCACAGGCAATTCTGTTGATGGGAGTCGAATCTACTATGCTGGCGTGCCAACCCTTGGCAGTCCTACCGAAATACCCCTCGAAATAAAAAGAGCGGAACTGTTAGAGTATGATCTCATCAAAACTTATGTGCGACTCTCAGACGGTGTACAGAAGGAAGTCATCAAATCCGCGCATTCTATTGGGATTCCAGTAACTTCTCATGAACTGTACCCAGCTGTGGCTAATGGGGCAGATGGCGTAGAACATGTGAGAGGTACAAGTCGCAGAGGTTATTCGACTAAAGTTTCGGAACTGAATAGGAGTTATCAAGACGTGATAGACCTCCTTGCTGTCTCAGGGATGACTTTAACACCAACGATAGGCATCTATGGAGCTTACGAACTCGTCGCTGTTGATGACCCTACAATTTTTGACGATCCAAGAGTGACCTCATTTTTTCCAGAAGCTGCCCTCGGTCATTACATACCACCTGAGTTGCTACCAGCTAGCCGAAAGCTCGTTGAGGACATGGCTTCCCTACCTAAAAGAGTGGTCGAAAACGGGGGCGTGATTATCATGGGAACGGACACGCCCATAAATCCAAGAGGGTTGAGTCTTATTTCAGAAATGCAAGCTCTGGTAGACTATGGTGGAATGACACCACTTGATGTCATGAGGGCGACTACGTCCATAGCAGCAGAAGCTATGGGATATGGGGCAGAGATTGGCACTATAAAAGAAGGAATGATAGCTGATCTAATATTGCTAGATGAAAACCCTCTCGAAGACATACGAGCTGTGCGTAAGCTACGATGGGTTATAAAGGGAGGTAAATTATATTCAGTGGAAGAATTGCTGCACTAACTGGACTAATTTGACTCCAGTTGCCTTTGATCAATTCGAAAGAATCTTAGTGCATTCTGCAAAAAAATATCTTCCTTCTGTTGAGCCGAAAGAAACTCTGCTGCTTCTACATTCTCAACTGCTATGCGAATAGCATCTGGCCAAGTTTGGTCAGATCCGAACATAATTCGCTTTTGAAAGCCATACGCTACAAGTTGCTCTAGATAGTCATGGAATAACTGTCTTGGCATCTGCCAGTCGATAAAGCTTATATCCACATAAACATTTGGATATTGTCTCAGAATCGACACGGTCTCCTCTAAGAAAGGCCAGCCAGCATGCATCAGATAGATCCTTAAGTCGGGATATTTTCGCAAGACTGGTTCTAGCAACAATGGATTGCCATACCTCGCTACATAATCAGGCAACTGAGCCCCTGGAGCTGACATGTGAATGCCCACCGGGATGTCCTGTTTGACGGCCAAGTCCCAAACCTTTTCGATTTGTTCTGAATCCGGTGAAATGCCTTCATACTGTGTCATCAACTCACCAATTGCCACTACTTTCCCCGATTCTACTAATTCCTGAACTCTATTGGTTTCAAAATCGTTAACACCAGTCTGAATAGCTGGCAAGATTCTCTTGCTATGCCGAATCCATTGTTCTAGTTGTGAGTAGTCCTGCGTCATAGCTATAGCATACATATTGTATTCTTCCAGATATCGTAATGTTCGCTCCATCAAATCATCTCCATCCAGTGCAGGACGTAAAGGTTCTGAACAAGTTAGAGTGCCATTTTCATCCTGTAGTCCAATTCTACCAGAATTAGGACAATAGGAACGATTGGGTACATTTCTATGAGCGTGTACATGAACATCTAAAATAGGATGTGTTTTAGTTTGTCTAATTTTCCCTGTAGGTCTAGATGCTTCTGAAGCGGTCACTTGTATCTCCACTTTTGCCCTGCCCATCAGAGGAGCGCCTATTATGGTAGGCTTAGGAATGTCCGATCCAAGTATTTCGTGCACAACCTCCATTACGTTTGAAGCATCCCTAATATCAGTCAGATAAATCCACATGTTCTCGATGGAATCTAAATCTCTTGATCCAGCTTCCAGAATGGACTCTACTCGTTCCATAACTGCTCGTGTTTCTGCAACTGCATCTTCAGCACCCACAACAATTCCAGCCACATATAGCCGCCCTCCTGATTCAATAGCTGGTGAGAAGGGTCTCCTTCGGGTAGGCACAGTCGGACTGACCATTTTTCTTTGCGCTGACTTTTCGGCTATACATTGGATTTCCGAGGAAAACACTTTGTTGACCAAACCAGCTCTCACCGTAGCGCGAGCCGGAGGATCGTCAACCGGCATGAAGTCAATGTAAGCTGCGTTCATAGCTTGAAAATCTCTTGTGTCATCTAAAAACACCTTACAGCTTACCAGATCAGAAAAATCCATCTCAGCTTCTTTCAGTATAAGCCCAATATTACCTAGGACTCTCCTAGTTTGCGTCCCCACATCTCCTGGAACTGGTTGGTACGTCTCTGGGCTGCGGCTTGTGGCGCCCGATATGAAAAGAGTACTCCCTACACTTATGCCCCAGGAATAAGGCAATTCTGGAGATTTCAAATCTGTCGGAACAATAATTTTCTTTGAGCCCTGTGCGGCTACTGCAGAAATTTGTACTAGTGCATCTGGATCGAGTAGATCAACCTCGACAGTTGCCCTCGTAGGAGCTTTCTCCTCAAAATAAGTCCGGTAGATCATATTCATAGCCTGAAAATCCCGAGCGTCCTTTAGAAAAACATTCGAGACGACCACATCAGAATAATCGAGACCCTTGCTCCTAAGATCAACACCCAATTTCTCTAGTACGGCCGTTGCCTGTTCCTCGATAGTCAGCAACTTCTTTCCCTGTTCTTCCGTTACTACAACCTCAGGGAAATAGGAAATATGGGTATCTTGTGCTGTCACCAGCTGAGGGGTGCCAGCGATTAAAACGACTAATTGACTCAGAATAATTACTTTTGTGGCTCTGTGAAACATACACTATCTCCTATTAGATCATATTTGTATTAAGACTTGTAAGATTATTAGAATCCCCCAGTCGGTGGAAACTCAATCACCTTTAGATGTTCTGGCACTATAACTTCAGTGGTCGGCGATGCTTCTCGTACTTCTTCTATGAACGGAAGAACCCAATCTTCCCTTACCTTAGCCATAGGAGATCCATAAGGAGTTCGGTAATTGTCGGCGTGCGTAGTAATTACTACGGGCGGGAAACCCAGTCCTTCCATCAGCCTCTCTGTATAATTCTGGATCTCTAGATGGGACGGAGCTGCACCCACCAAAGCAATACTTGGGCGGAGTCCATTGATCTCTTTTTCTATAAAATTCATGGACCCCATCGTCACAATCTCTTCTCCCCCGATCCTCAATAAAAACATCAATGATCCGCCTTCGACCAATTGTGATATTTTTAAAGGTGCGACTGCTTCCATCCCGACCACTTGTGATTGATAGTATCGCTTGTCATTAAGCGGACTGTGCAAACTAGGGATAACTCTAACGGACATATCTTCAAACTGATAATCCTCACCACCACGCACAGTTATTAATTGATTTTCCGGAACATCGTAAGCCCTCAATATATTAATCGTTGTTTCATGGCCCACTACTACAGCTCCCGTTTTTTTTGCGATATAAGGTGTATCCATAATATGATCGGGATGCGCATGGTGAATTAAGATGTAATCAGCCTTACTAATCTCTCTGTCTATCAATTCTACATCGCTGAAAATAGTATCTTCCCTAGTGAAATTCGGTCGATCATCATTGGGATCCCAGGTTTCTGGATTCGCATATTTTGCCCTAGTAAGATAGGGGTCGACCAACACAATGATAGAATCTGAATTCGATGCTATAGAAGATACGATTTCCCAACCAGCCGCCCCAAAATATCTCATCGAAATTCCTTGGGTATTATCCGGTGGAGACTCCGATGGACCAGAACAACCCGCACTCAGCAATAGTGATATGACGATGACGATCCTATTCCCAGGGCATTTAAAGGTGTCCCTGAACCATTTGAACAATAATCTTAATAATCTTACCATTTCTCTATCGACCCCCACTGCTATAGAAGATCCGATTAAATGAGTCTGAGTTTGCGAAACCGAGATCTGGATATCCATCTCTGTCTACATCGCCAATATCTAAACCATAGGTTGTCGCGGTAAATTTGCCCAATTCTAGCTCAGTCCAATGTGCTCCTCCGTCACTATTCAAGTAGACCCTGTTACTCTCATTCACGTTTGCTACAACAACATCCAAATCCCCATCCTGATCAATATCCCTAACCTTTACAGCATAAGTTGATTCAGAATTTCCAAAAGCGACTGACTCTACAAATCTCCCATCACCGTCACCGAAATAGACTCCGTTGGGTTCGCCAATATTTGCAGTAATAATGTCCAAGTAACCGTCTTCATTCAAATCCGCTAAAGCCAAACCGCGGGTTTCGTCAGTCCCCGTTCCAAAAGATTCACCCTCCGAAAAGTTCAGACTTCCATCATTGATTAGAATTTTGTTTGCCTGGCCATCTCTGTTTGCTAGGGCCAGGTCTGGATGACTATCGCCATTCAAATCTCCAACTGCTACGGCTATTGTGGATCCATCTAGTTCGCCGAAAGAATTTTTCTCGTCGAATCTTCCGGTGCCGTCATTTAAATAAAATCCATTGGCAGCACCCCTGTTGGTAACTACAACATCCAGATCGCCATCATTGTCCAAATCGTAAAGCTGTGCACTTCTTGTTGGTTCAACCTCTGGACTCACAACCCAAGCCATGTGAAAACGTCCCTCACCATTGTTCAAATAAACCCAGTTCTCAGCCCGATCATTAGCAATGACAAGATCTAGATCGCCATCATTATCCAAATCACCAGCAGGAGCCGCATAAGTCGTAGCCTTCTCTGGCCCAACTGGATATCCGAATGTGAACTGACCAT
>JBJKYO010000095.1:0-15694 GCA_045561015.1 Longimicrobiales bacterium
GAGAGAACTGGACTATCAAACGCTTTCTCTATTCCCCTGTATTCTATCGCCATATTTTCCGATGAACTAATCAAATCGCCACCTACTGGAGAAAAAGTGGAGGGAACATAGCGTCTATAACAAGAATAGTTAGAATCATCAAAACCACCGAATCTGTAGTAGAGAGGCCTACTCCTTCAGCACCCCCTCTGGTCCTGAGACCCATATGCACAGCTATCAATGGGATGGCTATTCCAAAAAAGAAAGCTTTCAGGAGTGAGTAGAACATATCATAGGAATGCCAGAAAAGCCTAGCACCGTAAAAGAACCTCTCTGCACCTAAACCTAGTGTATATTGAGCCGATACCATCCCTGTCAAAATTCCTACCATATTGGCTAAAGCCACTAAAACAGGCATAGATATCATCATAGCCAAAACTCTAGGTGCGGCCAAAACTTCGACTGGGTCACGTCCAACTGAATAGAGAGCGTCTATTTGTTCGGAAACCCTCATGGTACCAAGCTCTGCAGTAATTCGTGCCCCTACTCTCCCTATCATCACTATTGCAGTCAAAACTGGTCCCATCTCTAGTACCACACTCTCAACTACTATTGACCCCATGATATATACGGGGAGGCTACTCTGCATCTGATAACCACCCTGCTGACTAGTAACTATCCCCACCAATCCTGCCGCCAATAAAACTATGGGAACACTCTGGATGCCCACTAAATGTACCTGCCTGAAAATAGCTTTGGCCGATACCCTAAATCGAAGTGACGCCCAGATTAAATTGAAAAACAAAATACCAATTTGCCCTGCATGTTCCGCTAAAAGCTTAGTCTTTTTTTCGACACTGGAGAAAATACCAAGGCTTAAACCAGACTTCATACTCTAGTTCTCCGCCATATTTTCCAATGATTGAAGTAACTTGCTGCCATTTTCCTGTCCCACTTAATACAAAACATATCTATTGACCCATAGATATAACTTAACTCCTAACTACTTTATAAGTATATCCCGACAAAAAGGAGCGAGAATAAGATGATTCCACAAGCCACCAAAATAATTTGGCTCCCATTAACCCTGATCACACTTTTCAACACCTCGTTAATTGCGCAAGAAAACCAAATCTTAGATGATGTCCGCCAAGTCATGGAAGACAGTCGCGTGTTGGCAGCATTTGAATATATAGACGCTCATGACGAAGAAACTGTGAACACCCTGATAACCTTAACCGAAATCCCAGCACCACCTTTTGCTGAAGCAGAGAGAGCCCTGGCTTTTCTAGAAATGCTTAATTCAATAGGAATAGATGATAGCTACATTGATGAAGTCGGCAATGTCATAGCTCTCAGAAAGGGCTCTGCTGTAAACCCAAACACAATGGTAATATCTGGACACCTCGATACTGTATTCCCCGAAGGTACCAACGTACAGGTACAACAAATGGGCGACACCCTCAAAGCGCCCGGCATAGCAGACGACACTAGAGGCTTAGCAGTCCTTCTGACTATTCTTAGATCGATGAACGCTAGCAATATAGCGACTAGCGACAATATCCTTTTCGTAGGTACAGTGGGTGAAGAAGGCTTGGGAGATCTGAGGGGTGTAAAGCATTTATTTAATGACAGTCAGTTGGAGATTTCAAGTTTTATTTCAGTAGACGGAACCAACGACAACCGTGTGACCCATCAAGGTCTGGGCTCACACCGTTACTTGGTGACCTTCAGTGGTCCAGGAGGGCATTCTTGGGGTGCCTTTGGATTGATCAACCCCGCACACGTCATGAGTCGTGCGGTGCACTACTTTGAACTCGCTGCGGATGCATATACGAGGAGTGGACCCAAAACCAGTTTCAATATCGGTACAGTTCAGGGAGGGACTTCAGTTAACTCAATTCCAGCGAACGTCTCCATGCTAGTCGACATGCGATCTGAAAGTCAGGATCGCCTCATTGAGATTGACAGTATTTTTCATAGGTCCATCTACAGAGCTGTTGAGGAAATGAATGGCAATCGCAGGTCTGGCCCTCCTCTAGAGGTCGATATTGAACTGATTGGTGATCGACCTTCTGGTGAAATCGACTCTTCTGAACTCATCGTCCAGAGAGCCATGGCGTCCACTACTTTACTGGGCTTGCCCCCATATTTAGGAAGAAGTTCTACCGACTCGAACATTCCTATTTCCCTAGGAATTCCTTCAATCACAATCGGGGGAGGAGGAATAGGTGTGGCTTCTCATTCGCCAGATGAATACTACATCAACCAAAATGGACCTAGGGGCATCAAGAGAGCACTTCTGATTCTGCTGTCCCAAGCTGGACTGGTACCCTTGAGCTAGCTTGCTTGTATGATCCCGCAGACAAGTGTGAAGTGAAACTCCGAAATTTGTCACTTCACTTTTTTAGTGGCCACCCGGGCCATGTCTTATAGGGAGTAAGGGTACCGAATCACCTGGTGCCACGTGCCAGTCCTCATACCTTTGATATCTCTGTAGGTAATCACCTGTTGGCAGGCTCTTCCAGATTATTGCTTCTCTCGGAAGCAGATAAGAAACTTCTCCGTCTAATAATACAGGGGGGAAAAATGCGGTACCCCCAGAATTTTCCAATGGCTCTGGCGTCTTATAAGTCCACCTGACTCGGACCACAGTTGTGTCGGGAGCGAGAACCATGCTACCACTGATCGAAGGATCGCGATCATCCTTAGGGCAGAAAGACAATCTCCATCCCTCAGAATTTTCTTCTAAAATTCTTAGGTAATGTCGTTCCCCAAATAATTCATCTATGAAATGAGGTGCAAAATCGGCTTCCAGGGGGGGGTACACCCACGATTCATACACCTCCACTCCATCAGTGGCTCGAGTACTAAATGCATAACCCTGTCGTGATATTCTTCTGGTCCAACTGAACCGCAGCAATGACGACGAACCTCTTTGATTCAGATTTAAATCTGGTAGCTCAAGGGTTCCTAGGTCTGAGATTGAAATCACAGTGTCAGCTTCTGCCAAATAACTAGCAATCCCTAAGGTGTCCATTAGTCCATTGTATTTACCACTTGCCTGTTCCCACAGAAACCTGGCTCTTACATCCCCCTGAGGAAACTGACACATATTCTGATTCGTCATTACTACCAAGCCATCAATTACCAGTGGATCTTCAGCTAGTACGATAATGTATTCTTTGACCGCACGATCAATATCCATTTCAGCCACTTGAAAGCCCAAGCCAGACGCACGCAGACGAACTATCCGCGATTCCATATCTGCTGGAAAAAGAAAAGCTCCCGCACTGTCAGAGAGAACAGCAGCTATCCTCTGGGACTGCGTCCAAGCTTCTACTGTAACGCCTGACACAGAAACACCACTGCCAGTCTCAACATAACCTCTTATTTGACCAGTCAGTCCGTCGACTGGAAATACCAGAATCATCAAAAGTATCACCCAGGGCTTCACGCCTATATCACTCCTCTACTTCTGGCACGGACATAATCGCCTGCTTGTAGCTTGCCACTTACTCTCTACCTGCACTGCCGTAAAATATTCCATTAAACAACAATGGGAATGCCGCATGGGATTGTGCTCGAAAAGTGATTTTTGGAGAGAATAGGAACATTTTGCCAGCTCCTAGTTCGACCTCCAAGAGGGCAGTTCCATTTTCCATTCTTTCTTGCCCCCAAGCCCAACCACTCTTAAGTGGTTGGTTCGTATCAAACCAACCCACTCGACGAACTCCCTGTTCTTCATGATCTTCATTCAGGCTAAAAACGGGGCTGTGACTAATCATGACATCCAGCCGTTCACCCAAACCGTGAGTGAGCGGACTACTGTTTTCCAACTTTATTGAGTGAATTGATCCTGGTGTAAAATATTCGTCTCGGGTTACTGGTCTGCCAGCTTCCATCAGGTGATCGGATATAGGAAGCCCAGCATGGTAACCCAAGACCGCAGATCCTCCAATTGCAATGACCACTCCCCCTTGTTCCACAAACGCCAAAATCTCGGGAATTCCTTCTTCGACCGTTATAGCTCCCAGTCTATTTTGATACTCTTGTGGAATCCTGTCGGGATCGATTCCTCTCATTTGTCTCCCGAAGTCTGGAACTGCACCGTCTTCTAAAATGAGAACGTCGTATTCAGAAGATAAACGACTACTTGTAATCTCCTGTGGAAACACAACTGTAAAATCAAATCCGAAATCCTCCAAGATTTTTCTTGTCCAGCCCGATGGCATCGAACCACCATACCTATCCCATAGAGCAATTCTCGGCTTATCCAACTGGAGAGTCTCACCCTGGGGTTGAACTGAGCTGTAAAAGTCTACTCCTATCCCTTCTATCAGCGCCTCTACATCTCCAACTGACAACCCCTCCCTGGAAACGTAAAATGCTCCTGGTGATAACTGCGATGTATCTGAATCATCCAATAACCAATGTACTTCCCGACCTTCTTGTAACAATTTGTTTACGACCAAAAAGGAATTATTCTGTCCGTGGTCAAAAATATAGCCGTCTGCTGAACTGCCTATGACCTCACCGCCGGAGACTCCCTGGAGGCCTTGCAGTCTTTCAAACGGACCTTCGAAACCGTCAAGTATCGGATCAAAATCTATTCCCATCTGATAAGCCAATGTCCACCCAGCATTGTCATATGGGGGTGTCGGCGGTCCACCTGGATATGCGAAATCATTAGGGTGTTGCTGAGCCATAAACATATCCATGACATGAGGCCTAAAAGCTTGATTAGTCCTGACAACATAAGATCCTAACGGATACCTACTGTTACCTACTGTGAATTCTTCCGTTGCTCTATGAACATCCACACCATTTTTAATAAGTGTATTGACGAATTTTGTAGCTGTAGCGAAGTCCTTCTGATCTGAAGGCATAATGAAACCCCTTGGATCTCGATCTCCAGGAGATTGCAATGACTCCTTGTAGTCTGGCAACCCTCCCAACGCATTCCCCCCTAAAGCTTCTTCAGCCCTTTCGACTTCGAAGGGTAACACGGTCCATGTATCCCTGTTTCCTCTTTCGATAGAATTCATTCCCATCCGCCAAATATTGAACAATAGATGATCACTATTCCTCGAGGCATAATCCAGTACAGCCCAGTTGGCAGTCTGGGAATATTCTACCGACTGGCGAAAATGCCAGATCCCTGGCTCGACGGGTAACGGAAGATCACCATGAGAAATCTGACGGTCAGGCTTGAAAGGTATGGATATCGGAGTTGGATTCCCAACAGTTTCTGTGAGTAATCCAATCATGTTCTTGAAATAAGGAGTTGTTCTTAGGCCACCATTCCACCAAGTAGAGTATCCTGCACCAGTCCTCATTGTGGTCCCCCCCTTTCCCTCCTTCACAAATCTCCCGTGCATTGCTGCACCCACTCCATCCAGTCCAGTAATTATCATAGGATCTAAATTGTGGTTTGGAGGATCCCGAAATGGTGGAGCGAACATGATCGTTCCTGTAGGGCCCGTCTGGTGATGATTATAAACAATTTGAGGAAACCATTCGCGATAGAGCATTGTGTTTATATTAGTGGTTTCAGCGAGGGCTGACATGTAAAAATCTCTATTGTTATCATGCCCAGCATATTTCTGATATAAAACGGGAACACCACTGGTAGTTCTTTTTAGTGGATCCTCCTCTCTCATGTACCAGTTCGATACTAATTCCATACCATCTGGATTGGCGTGAACGGCCAGGATTATTACATCTTCAAGGATGCGTTCAGTCTCAACATCATCATAACTTACAAGGCGATAGACCATTTCCATTAACTGAACTGGACCCAACACTTCTGTCGCGTGCAATCCGCCGTCGATCCACACAACTGCCTTGCCCTCTGTAGCCAACTCCAAGGCTTCACTTTCACTAACCCCTTCCGCCTTAGCTAATCTCCTGGAAATCTCCTTATACTTTGCCAGGTTGGCGTGATTTTCAGGAGCTGTAATCACCGCCATGACTTGAGGCCTTCCTTCCTCAGTATGGCCTATATCTTGGACAGCTATCCTCTCAGATTCCAGAGCTAATTTTTGCCAATACTCATAAAGATCAGTGTAATTAGGTAAAACGTAGTCGGCACCAAGTTCATGACCGAATTGTTCCATTGGTGTAGTGACTGTCCCTTGCCCGTCTACCGAGTGTGCACCAAAAACCACAGCCATTAAACTCACATAAAAAGTTGTTTTGAAATCATTTCTCATTTGCTTCATAAATCTTTTTATCCTCAACTTAGAGTGTGTGGCAACTCAGAAAATACTTGTTTTTTCACCTGATCTTAGAATTGATTCTAATTTCTTGCCCCTCATTCTAAAACATTTACCCAAGTCTAACCATCCGCGTCTTCAGCCTAGACAGCCCCCTGAAGCCCTTTACCCCCTTGCATCTGTACCATCTATGTCCATAATCATTTTATGATCACTGTACTTTGGATTGTCGGAATTTCGCTAAGTGTGTCAGCCATGTGCTCGATACTTGAAGCCGTGTTGCTATCGGTCACTGCTTCTTACGTAGAATTTCTGAAAGAAACCGAATCCAAAGCTGGCATTTATCTGGGGCAGATGAAAACGGCCATCGATGAACCCATAGCGGCGATTCTCACCCTGAACACAATAGCGCATACAGCCGGAGCTGCCATGGGAGGTTCCGCAGCAACAAAAGTTTTTGGAGAAGTTTGGATAGGTGTTTTCACTGGCGTTTTGACACTGGCCATTCTAGTCATTTCCGAAATAGTTCCTAAGACTATAGGAGCGGTATATTGGAAAAAACTGGCTATCCCTTCGGCACACCTTATCCATTGGATGGTGATACTGATGAAGCCAGTCCTAGTTCCTATTAATTCCTTCAGCAGGGTTCTTCGGACGCCCAATGAGGAAACCGTTAGCCGGACAGATCTAAAAATTCTAGCTCAAATAGGGTATAGCGAGGGAGCCCTCGATGAAGATGAATTAAAGGTAGTGACAAATGTTATCCGCTTAGACAAAATATCGGTAGCAGATGTCATGACACCTCGTACCGATATCATAGCCGTCGACCTAGGAACTGACCTAGAAGATACCATAAGCGTCATGCTTGACAACGGCCACCTAAGGCTTCCCGTTTACACTGGCAATGTTGATGAAATAGAAGGTTTGATCATAGGCCGCGACCTATGGCAAGCACAAAGAAGCAATATACTGAATCTATCTGAAATCATGCGCCCAATCCAATTTGTCCCTACAACTAAACTGGTTGAAGATCTGTTGCCTGAAATGAGGCATACGAAGAGTCAAATGGCCATTGTAGTAGACGAATTCGGAGGGACTGCGGGGCTGGTTACACTGGAAGACCTGATTGAAGAAATCATCGGAGAGATACAGGACGAACATGAAGAAGACGAACCTCTTCCATTCCAATACCTAAATGATGGGATCGTGCGCATATGGGGAGGAGTACCCATTAGGGACGTTAATGAAGAACTCTCACTAGAATTACCTGAAGATGCCCACGATACCTTGGGAGGATACATGTTCGGGTCCCTTCACCGCATTGGAAGAATCGGGGATACTGTTGGAACCGATAATTATCAAATGAGAATCGCTACCATAAATGGCCGGCGGATAGAATTTATCGATTTTTCCCGAACTAAACTCGAATAGAACTTATCCACAAAAATAGAGTCTCTGTAATAAGTTAGGCAGTAACAGCTGGAACTCTGTGTGCAAATCCTATTTCTTCAGTGGCAAATCTCTTAAGGATTCCCATGTTGATATTATGATTTACGACTCCAAAACTCCCTAAATCTGGTGCTTTAATGTAATAAACGACCTCGAAATCAATTCCATAATCACCTAATTTTTTCAAAAAAGACCTGTCATAGACAGCTTTATTCTCTGCATCTATGACTCCCTGTATGATTTCTGGTATTCGTTGTATTTTTTCTGAGGGAGTATCGTATGTTACAGTTACTATGAAATTGACCCGACGCCGATCACGCCTATTGAAGTTTCTGATTCTACCCGACAAGAGATCCGAATTTGCCAGGACTAGCTGTTCACCACTGATGGCTTCAATCCGAGTACTTTTAAGACCTACATTTCTCACTGTTCCTTCGAAACCTCCAATCTCAATATAGTCGCCCACTACGAATGGTTTATCGAACACAATTGTAAATGAACCAAAAAGGTCACCGAGAACGTTTTGTAAGGCTAAAGCAAAGGCTATGCCTCCTATACCTAATGACGCCACCAGTGGACCCACATCGACCCCAACATTTCCTAGCGCCAACATCAAAAATATGGACCAGACTCCACATCTTGTCAGAAATCCAATAGAACCCAGTGCTGTTGTTATCGTAGGATCATCCCGAAATTTCTTCTCCGCCCATGCCATCAGAAGATGATCCAATAAGGCATTGGACCAAAGCCCCCCCTGAAAGAGGAGAATGAGAATCAAAGTGGACTGCAGGAATACATTTAAACCTGACGGAAGGATCAAGCTCAATGATGCCAGGTACAACCCTAATCCAAGCACTGAAATGAGTTTCACATTTTGCAAGCACCGGCCAATTACATCGTCTAACTCAGTTTGCGTCCTCGCAGCCACCAAAGCAATTTTGCTGGTCACTAAAGCAACTGTCATTTTTACCACTACCACTGTGGCCACAAAGATGCTGACCGCCACGATCCAATCAGTAGGCGAATTATCTATCAAAATATTTGCAAGCAAATTCTTCCGTTACCTTTGATTTTCTAGCGTTATAAACCTTACTAACAACGAAGTTGGCATCTCAATAGCGGTCCTGCAACCTAGCCAGTCACAGCAACTCCATAATCTAGAAACTTGACACCCGTTCTTCACATAGATATCATCGCATGTGCCAAGGTTACTCTTGCCGCGCAAGGCGGCCCGATTGAGTATTTTGAGACAGTCGGTTGGGATCAACTCTCTAGACTGTTGGGCGACTGACCCCCAAAATTTGGCTCATACCAAAAAAATTCCCACAATGGCGAATTCATTTGCTATAACTTTTCCACAACATCATTTCCTAGAGGAGTTGCACCAATGAACCAGGATTCTTGGTTATACGAAGTAGAAGAATTTCGCGCAGATATGGAAGACCACGTTGCCGAAATGGATTGCCAAAATGGACTCTCATTGAATACCCCCGAAGAAGTCCTCAGTTATGTTAAGGAATACAACGTGTCATCCATCAGAATCTGGTTTACAGACATGCTTGGATTTCTAAAGTCTTTCTCCATAACTCCCAAAGAACTTCCGGGCGCCTTCAGTGAAGGTATGGGATTCGATGGTTCCTCTATACAGGGTTACCGCCGAATACACGAAAGTGATATGGTAGCTTTCCCTATTGCGTCTACAGCACAGGTACTTCCATTCCGTCCAGGCGGCTCAAACTCCATGAGAATGTTCGCCCAAATATGCACACCAGATGGCTTGCCCTATCAATCTTGTCCAAGGGTTATTCTATCTCAGAATTTGGAACGCCTTACTGAACAAGGATTCTCACACATGAATATTGGTCCAGAAGCTGAATTTTTTTACTTCAAGGATAGCAACGGACCAACACTCTTAGACCAAGCGGGCTACTTCGATATCAATCCAACAGATGTTGGAGACGACATAAGAGAAGCCACTGTATTTGCTCTCGAAACAATGGGAGTTCCTGTCGAATACCATCACTCAGAAGTGGGGCCTTCTCAGCATGAAATTGACATTCGATACCAGGAAGCCCTCAGAATGGCCGACAACCTTCAGACCTACAAATATATCGTCAAAGAAGTAGCAAGACGCTGTGGAGTTTTTGCGACATTTATGCCCAAACCTCTTCCAGGTGAAAATGGTAGCGGAATGCACGTACATCTATCACTTTTTAATGACGAAAATACGAATGCATTTTATGACAAGAATGACCCGCAACATTTAAGCGGTACGGCTAAACACTTCATCGCTGGTGTTTTAGATCATGCTCGTGAAATTACACTGGTCACGAACCAGACCTACAATTCATACAAAAGACTAGTGCCGGGATATGAAGCTCCAGTTTACATAGCTTGGGCAGAAAGAAACCGTTCGGCATCTGTGAGGATCCCGCTTTACAAACCAGGAAAGGAGGTTGCCACCCGCATGGAACTGCGGTTCCCAGACCCAACATGCAATCCGTACTTGGCTTTCAGCGTCATGTTATCAGCGGGATTGGACGGACTAGCAAACAAAACAGCAATTCCAGAAGAAATGACCATGGATCTCTACAAACTCAGCAATTCTGACCGCAAAAAGTTGAACATCGAAGCGCTACCGCATGATCTCTTTGAAGCAGTTGAAGTCGCAGAATCCAGTGAATTCTTGAAAGAGGCTCTTGGCGAGGACGTCCACGGGAAACTGATCGAAACTAAACATTCTGAAGTGGACAAGTTCAGGTTACATGTATCAGACAAAGACCTAAAGGAACATTTGATACTGTAGCTGCGAAATAAGCTAGGTTGTGAGGGGTAGGACGAAAAAACGTGCGGATCTTGCCCCTTACACTCCTGAACCTTAATGCCCCGACCCGTCTTGCTCCATTTCATTCTCTTCCTTCCAGAATGATACAGCTAGTAGCACAGCACCAAACGAAATAGCCATATCTGCCACGTTAAAGATTGGCCACAACATAAAACCAAGATCTACGGGACCTAAAAAGTCTACTACTCCCCTAGTCCACCTGACTCGGTCATAGAGATTCCCCAGAGCTCCGGCGATTACGAACGAACAAGCCACTGTTCGAAGGTGATCCTCTGCCTCGGATCGGTAGAGGATATGAAGAAGCAAGCCTAGTGCGATAATACTGAGGGGCACAAAAAGCCATCGGGAATCATCACCGACCGATATCCCAAATGCAGCCCCCTTGTTAAAAGCGAGGGTGAGAGGTACGTAACCTCCCATAAAATCAGGCATAGGCCCCATGCTCAAATTTACAAGAGCCCATCGTTTTGTAAAAAAATCCAGCACATTGACTGACAGCAAAGTGAAGCAGAGAATGGCAACTTTAGTCCTCACAGAATCCCTCGGGAGTTATAAAATTAAATAGTCACAACAAACCAATGTAACAGAATCCAAAATGGATCCACATGCCATTACCTAGGAATTTTAGTTGTTACGTCCCCTTTCGATAGATAAGTTTGCCTATTCCCATCTAACAAGTAAGAGGAGCCTGGAAATGACTACATTTACCCCCTTCCTAAAACTAACAATGCTTTATTTGCTAATGATTGGAGTAATTACATTTACATCAAGGATTAGTTTTGTTGAGGCACAGGAGAACAATTTAGAAAATCCATGGCCACCTGTAGCTACTTTCTCAATCTTGGGCTATGACGCCGAGACAGGAGAAATTGGTGGGGCGGTTCAGTCTAGAGTGTTTTCCGTTGGGAATGGAGTTCTCTGGGCGGAAGCTGACGTTGGTGTTGTCGCCACCCAGGCTGTCGTTGATGTCAGCTACGGAAGTCAAGCGTTGCAATACTTGCGAAGAGGTATCGCCCCTGACTCTGTCATAAACATTATCCTTTCAAACGATCCGAATCCTCGGCCAGAAGATTGGACTATCAAAGGCCGTCAGTTTTCAATCATGAACGCAATTGGGAAAGTGGCCACTCACACAGGGATTGAGGCTAGTGACTGGGCTGGACATCTAATTGGAACTAATGTCTCAGCTCAAGGAAATATCTTAGCGGGACCAGCAGTCGTTGAAGATATGGTGGAAGCTTTCCAGAACACTAGTGGACACCTGTCGTTCCGACTTTTAGCTGCCCTAGAAGCTGGACAAGCTGCTGGCGGAGATACCAGAGGCATGCAGTCTGCAGCAATGTTGATTGTCAAAAAGGACGGAGGAGTATGGTTAAATAATGACGTCGTGTTGAGACTTCAAGTCGATGACTCTGAAAAACCCATCACAGAATTGAGGAGGCTAGTCCAGATAGCTGACCGCCAAAGAGAGCGAAGCAGGAGTAGGTTCTAATCGAATGGAACAAAACGGAGGGGGTGGGATTCGAACCCACGAGTCCTTTCGGACGCCAGTTTTCAAGACTGGTGCATTGAGCCGCTCTGCCACCCCTCCATAAATATCGAGCTTTGTTTCTTGTTACCTCTCTTTCCTAATGTCTAAATGAACGGTTTCCCGTGAACAGCATTGATATGCCATGTTCATCAGCAGCACGAACAACTTCTTCATCTCTAACGGAACCACCTGGCTGAATAATCGAACTGACTCCCGCCTCTACTGCCGCATCAACTCCATCTCGGAATGGGAAGAATGCGTCCGAAGCAAGAACGCAGCCCTCTAGTGTCGCTCCGTTATCCTGAGCTTTCAAAACTGCCAGTCTGGAAGAGTCAACCCTGCTCATTTGTCCGGCTCCAATCCCTATTGTTTTCCCAGACCTAACAAGAACGATAGCGTTAGATTTCACTCCAAAGACGCATGACCATGCAAAACATAGATCATCCAACTCCTGCTTTGTGGGAGAAACTTTCGTCACCACCTTCCATTCATCATTCATCATTCCATAAAAGGGGGTCGGTGCGGGATCTTGGGCTAAAAATCCTCCATAGACGCTTCTAAAGGTTGTAGGGTCAGGTATTCGTCCATAATCAGCCAGAAAATTTGTGCTATCACTAGTATTGTGTTCGTCCCCTGGTAAATGTCGACCATCATCAGCAGTTGTATCCCACATCATCAAGCGGAGATTCTTTTTCTCGCTGAGAATTCCCAGCGCTTCCTGTGTATAATGAGGAGCTACTACACATTCAATAAAATGTTTGATCATTTTCTCTGCTACATCGGCGTCTACCGCTTGATTGGTACTTATCACTGACCCAAAGGCACTCTGAGGATCACATCCATGTGCTCCGTTATAGGCATCTAGGGAGCTTGCTCCTTTTGAAATGCCGCAAGGAGTTGTGTGTTTCACTATGCATACCACAGGATCAGAACACTGTGCAAAGGGTGATAAGCACAAAAGAGCACCATCCAAATCTAAAATATTGTTGTAGGAGAGGGCTTTCCCCTGAACTTGCTTGAGAGCGGAAAGTCCATGATTACCATCACCCATCGAATAAAAAGCAGCTTTTTGAGTAGGATTTTCACCATACCTGAGAGTTTCAGCCAGGTTGCCTACTAGGCTCATTTTCAAAGGATAAACACCCTTTTCTACTGCATCCTCATAGAGATATCCTGATATAGCCCTATCGTAGTTGCTTAAATGGTCAAACACTTTTCTGGCCAGATCTTGGCGTACTTCAAGAGTTTTTTCTTGTCCTAATCGCATCGCTTTGAGCAATTCCACATAATCTCTAGGGTCCACTACTACCCACACATCTTTATGGTTTTTAGCAGCAGCCCGAAGCATAGTCGGACCACCTACATCAACCTGGGCCATCGCCTGAGACATACTTACTGAAGAATCACTAACAGTCTCTTCAAATGGGTATAGATTAACTGCCACCAAATCTATTGTACCATAGCCATGACTCTCTAGCGTTGCGAGATCCAGCTTATTGTCTCTTCGAGCTAGAATCCCTGCGTGGATGGCGGGATGTAAAGTCTTGACCCTGCCTTCCATTATTTCATCGTGTTTGGTAACCTCTTTGACATCAGTGACTGGGATCCCGGCTGATCGAAGGACCCTACTGCTACCTCCAGTGGATAACACCTCCCAACCCAACTCTATCAATGCTGCGGCCAGTTCAACTATTCCCGTCTTGTCGGAAACACTTATAAGAGCTTTCTTCTTGTTCATCTTAATGGATCACCTTTCTGCTAGAATATAGCCATCTGCGTCTAACGGAATCTTTCCTTTAGTCACCGACATTCCATCTCCAGAGGTTAATTTGTCATTGCAAAGTGCTACACAATTGATGTACTGTGCGTGGGTACAATTTATGCTCTGCCTGCAACACCTTGTCACTCAAGCTATCTGGATCATCCCCTTCCAAGATTGGGACCAAAACTTGTGCTATGATTTCTCCAGTATCATAATCTTCATCCACATAGTGAACCGTAGGGCCACTAATGGTTTCACCCGCTTCAATCACTGCTTTATGAACAGAACTGCCATACATCCCCTCACCTCCGAATCTTGGTAATAAGGCTGGATGGATATTTACCATGCGGCCTGTATAGAGAGAGACCACTTCAGGCGGGATTTTTCTTAAGTACCCTGCCAAGACAATGAATTCTACCTCGTAACCTTCCAATAATTCCTTCATTTGGTTAGCTATTTGCTGGTCTGACTTACCTTTCTGAACTAGAACTTCTGAATCCTTGCCCGCTTTTTCTGCTATTTCTATAGCTCCTGCCTGTTTTCTGTCCGTTAGTAGCAGCACGATGTGATAGGATGAATTGCCTTCATAATCTATCAACGCCTGAAAATTCGATCCTCCACCAGACGCAAAAACAGCAATTGGCACTTGGTTCATCGAGGACTGTTACCCATATAGCTTTCCGTGAAGAATGGGTTGTTCTCGCGTTCATGACCAACCGTAGTAGCTGGACCATGACCACTGAACATCTTGAAGTCATCAGGCAAAGTTAAGATGTGTTCCTTAATGCTAGAGAATAGCACTTTTGAATCACCACCTGGAAGATCTGTTCTTCCGACTGACCCACGAAACACCAAATCCCCAACCAAAGCAATTTTTGCCTCTCTATTGACTAAAATTACGTGGCCAGGTGAATGCCCGGGCGTATGATAAACATTTAGTGATGACTCCCCGAAACTGATCACTTCCCCTTTTCCAAGGAATTCCTTATCAGGGGAACTTAGGGCTTTCCCTTGAACACCGAATTGTGCTGCCTGTACAGGAAAATTATCAAAAATCTCCTGGTCCAAGGGATGAAGCCACACAGGCGCTTGAGTGTGCTCTCTTACTTGTCCTAAACCTTCAATATGATCGAAATGCCCATGGGTCAATATAACGGCAGTCACCACTCTATCTTCCACATTCAGGTGCTTCAACATTTGCTGTGTCGCAGCACCAGGATCCACAATCACACATTCCCCACTCTTTTGACAAGTGGCAATGTACCCGTTTTGTAAAAATGGTCCACCTGTGAATGTTTCGATAAGCATAAAGCCTAAAACTCTATCTGGAAGAATCCATTGCAAGAACAACAGTCAATACTGTATAACTGGCTCGGTTCGTATTGCAGCAAGTCGGGAATTCCGATGTCAATGCAGATCTAGGCTGTGAAGGAACTTCCACAGCCACAACCTCCTGTGGCATTTGGATTGGAAAAGGTGAATCCCGACCCCATCATACTAGTGACATAATCGATTTCAATCCCATCTAGGTATTGGGCACTAAAGGGATCTACGAAAATCTTTACACCTGATATTTCCAATACTTCGTCATCTGATTCAGGAGCGTCTTCGATATTTAGACCATACTGGAAACCCGAACAGCCTCCTGGCAATACTGCTACCCTCAAACCAGTTGTATCCGCACCTCCGTGGTCCTTAATGAACTCTTCGATTTTCCCCACAGCTCCTGGGGTCAAGACCAACAGTGTCGCAATACTTTCCATTTTATCTCAGCTCACTTAGTGGTTACTTTAAGAACACATGAAAAATACAGACCAGTGTGAAACTGGTCAACGGCAAAGACTACGTGTTTTTTCAGAGATTCTCCAGAGGCAAGGCTTCTTAGCTTAATCTACCATCTTTTAGGTCGA